>QHOW01000096.1:0-12760 GCA_003219435.1 Verrucomicrobiota bacterium
AGGCGAAACCGCCTGACGATGTCCTGGCACAAGCCGATCGGGAATTAAGGCGTCTTGATGTCATTCCACCCGCCAGCCCCGAGTATTCCGTGATCGTAAGCTATGTGGAAACGATCGCGGAGCTACCGTGGTCGAAACTCAGCCAGGACAATCTCGATCTCGATCAGGCGCAGAAAATTTTAGATCGCGATCATTACGATTTGGAAAAAGTAAAACGGCGACTGATCGAATATCTTGCCGTGCGCAAATTGAATCCACAGGGACACGGTCCCATTCTTTGCTTTCTTGGCCCGCCCGGCGTTGGCAAAACCAGCCTCGGTCAGTCGATTGCCGACGCGCTCGGTCGAAAATTTGTGCGGATGAGTCTGGGCGGTATCCGGGACGAGGCGGAGATTCGCGGGCATCGCCGCACTTACATTGCTTCGATGCCGGGCCGCATCATTCAAGAGCTGCGCCGGGCGGGGACGCGCAATCCAGTGATGATGCTCGATGAGATCGATAAGATCGGCACTGATTTCCGCGGTGACCCGGCGAGCGCGCTGCTCGAAGTGCTCGATCCCCGCCAGAACAATTCATTTTCCGATCGCTACCTCGATGTTCCCTTCGATCTGTCGCAGGTGCTCTTCATCGCAACTGCGAATTATATGGATGGTGTGCCGGAACCGTTGCGCGACCGGATGGAAGTGATTTCGCTGCCCGGATACACCGAGCGCGAGAAGCTGGAGATTGCAAAAAGATATTTGGTTCGGCGGCAGCTCGAGGAAAACGGTCTCAAACCAGAGCAATGCGAGTGGCAGGACGAAGCCTTCCGCCGGATTATTAATGATTACACGCATGAGGCCGGCGTTCGCGAATTGGAACGGCAAATTGGCGCGGTCTGCCGGGCGGTGGCGGCGCAGGTCGCTCGCGGAAAAGCTGAGCGCGTCACGATCACGCCGGAACGAGTGGCCGAACTGCTGGGGCCAGCCAAGTACGTTCGCGAAACAAAACTCAAAACAAGTCAGCCAGGCGTCGCCACCGGGCTGGCTTATACGCCTGCCGGCGGCGAAGTGCTGCACATCGAAGCCACCCGGTATCCGGGAAAAGGCAGCGTAACGCTCACCGGACACATCGGCGAAGTGATGAAGGAATCAGTCCAAGCCGCGCTGAGTCTCGTGCGCAGCCGCAACAGCGAGATCGGCGCCAAGCCGGAGGATTTCCGCAACATCGACATCCACGTGCACGTTCCGGCCGGCGCGGTGCCAAAGGACGGCCCGTCAGCGGGCATCGCCATGTTCACCGCGCTCGCTTCGCTCTTTAGCAACACGCCGGTGCGCCCCGATGTCGCCATGACCGGCGAAATCACGTTGCGCGGACTTGTGCTGCCGATCGGAGGCTTGAAGGAGAAAAGTTTGGCCGCTATGCGCGCCGGCATTTCCACCGTGATCATTCCGAAGCTCAATGAAAAAGATCTTGTCGATGTTCCGGAAGAAGCGAAACAAAAACTCAAATTCATTCCGGTCGAAAACGTCGATGAGGCCTTGAGCGTCGCGCTGGAGAAGGACGGCGCCCAGCCCACGTCGGAATCAAAGTCGCCTAGTTAACTCGTCTCCAAACTATTCAGAAGCTGAGATCGGGAGTTAGCTGTAAACCTGATCGGCAGATTGTTCCTTGCTGCTCCTATCCCGCGCTTTTCGGACAACCGCGAAAATCACAAAAAGCAGAAGCAGTACGAACTTGAATCTGATTTTCGTTGGCCGTTGCCTCGAACGCGTGGGCGATCACGCCATTAATATTGCCGAAGAGGCGCTTTACGCCGCTGCCGCTGAAGATATTCGGCATCAAACTGCCGCTACCACGGCATGACCCGGCCGATGGCGGCATGTCTGGCTCTTGCCTAATTTTCCAAGCAGTGGTTGCTTGAATCGCGCGTGGCCGTTTTTCGGTCACGGATCAACAAAGAGGTAAATGCCTACAGCTGTTGCCAAGGTCCCTGTCGCCGACGAGCCCGCCGTCGGGATCGAACTCCTGCGGAAGGATGTTCCCGGAGCAAATCGTTTCTCCGATCCCCGGAATTTCATCAACCGTGAACTGAGCTGGCTCGAGTTCAATCGCCGCGTGCTCGAGGAAGCACAGGATCCGACCCAGCCCCTGATTGAACGCGTCAAATTCCTTTCGATTTTCAGTTCGAACCTGGATGAATTTTTTGAGATTCGGGTCGCCGGCATCAAACAGCAGATCGAAAGCGAGACAAGTGACGTGGGACCGGATGGCTTGAGCCCAACCGAGACATTCAACAACATTCAGCGCGTCGTGCGCGAATTAGTGGCAGCGCAGTACTCACTCTGGAACGAGGAACTCCTTCCCCTGCTCGCAAAAAATGGGATCCGCATTCCCAAGATGACCGAATTGAGCGCAAGACGCGCGGCCTGGGCACACAAGTATTTCCAACAAGAAGTTTTTCCGATGCTAACGCCCCTGGCTGTTGATGCCAGTCACCCTTTTCCGCAGCTCCTGAACAAGAGCCACAACTTGCTCGTCCGCGCCAAGACCCAACGCGGCGGGGAACGGCTTCATGCGATTGTGCAGGTGCCGCGCGTGCTTCCACGCCTGATCGCGATGCCGCGCGGCAAGGGGGAAGAGGAGCCCTGGGTTTACATTTACCTCGCTTCCCTCATCAAGCAGCACATCGGCGAGTTATTTCCCGGCCTTATCCTCGACGGCGTCCATGCATTCCGCGTCACGCGAAACAGCGATCTCTACATTGACGAGGAGGAAGCGGAAAATCTCTTGCGCACGATTGAACAAGAGCTGCGGCGTTCCAGCCGCGGCAATGCTGTGCGGTTGGAAGTAGAGGCCGATTGTCCCAAGGATTTCCGCGATTTGCTGCTCAAGTTCTTCAACCTGACGGACGCCGACGTCTACAAACTCGACGGCCCGCTTTCAATGACCCATCTCATGCCGTTGGTGACGAATGATGCGTTCGCCAAGCTGCGGGACCGGCCATTCCAACCCGCGCGTGATCCGGCGCTTCCACCGCATGTAGACATTTTTGAAGTGATGCGCGGCCGGGACGTGCTTCTGCATCATCCCTACGAAAGTTTCGATCCCGTTGTCGAGCTGATCGAAGAGGCCGCGCAGGATCCGCAGGTGCTCGCGATCAAGATCACCCTTTATCGCACCAGCGGCGATTCTCCGATTATTCAGGCCCTGATTAACGCAGCGGTAGCTGGGAAACAGGTCACCGCGTTGGTCGAATTGCGCGCCCGGTTTGATGAAGCGGCCAATATTCAATGGGCACGCCAGCTCGAAGAAGCCGGCGCGCATGTCGTTTACGGCGTCGTCGGCTTAAAGACGCACTGCAAAGCGCTCCTCATTGTGAGACGCGACGCCGATCGCCTTCGTCATTACGTCCATCTGGGCACCGGCAATTATCATCCGCGCACCGCTCGCATTTACACTGACTTTAGCCTGTTCACGTGCGAGCCGCAGTTAACCGAAGAGGTGGCGGTGGTTTTCAACACACTCACCGGTCTCGCCGGGTATCCCGGCCTGAAAAAATTGCTCGTCGCTCCGTTCGATCTTCACAAACGATTGATCGGCAAGATCGAGCGCGAGCGCGATCATGCGCTGGCGGGCAAACCGGGCCGCATCATCGCTAAACTCAATCATCTCGTCGATCAGGAGACTATCGAGAAACTCTATGAAGCTTCTTGCGCCGATGTGACCATTGATTTGATCGTCCGGGGCATTTGCAGCTTGCGGCCAAAAATCCCCGGGTTGAGCGAAAACATCCGCGTCTTCAGCATTGTGGGCCGTTTTCTCGAGCACAGCCGGATTTATTATTTTGAGAATGCTGGTCAACGGGAGGTGTTTCTCTCCAGCGCCGATTGGATGCCGCGCAATTTCTTCCGGCGCGTCGAGCTCGCGTTTCCAATCGAAAACCCAATTCTGCGCGATCAGATCGTCAACGAAGTGCTTCCCAGTTTTCTGAACGATCGCGTCAAAGCGCGCGAGCTTCAGCCGGACGGAAGCTACCGTCCCTTGAAACCAGAGGGCAAGGAGCCGCGTGCTCAGGCGCACTGGCATTTCCGCGAAGTCTCCCGCGAGCGCATAAAAAAAATGAGCGGCTCGAAGAAGAAACTGCGCGCCGACAAATTAATTCCGATCACGGAGGCGGATGCAAAATCCTTTGCAGCTGTCGAGGGTCAGCCGGGATCGCCGGGCCCGGCTGCGGCGCCGAGGCAATCTTCATGAAGAAAAAGATCCTCGTCATCGATGTCGGCGGAACCAACGTCAAATTGATGATCTCGCCTCGGGACAAACGAAAATTCAAATCCGGGCTGAACTTGACGCCGCGCGCGATGGTGACGGAGATGAAACCATTGGTGAGCGACTGGAAATTCGATGCGATCTCGATGGGGTTCCCAGCCCCCGTGCGCGACGAGCGCATCCTGAGTGAGCCAAAACATCTGGGCAAGGGATGGGTCGCATTTGATTTCGAGAAGGCGTTTGGCAAACCAGTCCGCATCATAAACGACGCGGCCATGCAGGCGCTTGGCAGTTATCATGGTCGCCGGATGCTTTTTCTCGGGCTCGGCACCGGACTTGGCTCAGCCCTTGTCTGGGACAATTACGTTCTCCCGCTCGAACTGGGAGACCTTCCCTATCGCAACGGCAGCATCATTGAAGACTATCTTGGCAAACCAGGCCTGGAGCGGCTCGGTGAGAAAACCTGGCGCCGCGACGTCGAGCACGCGCTCGTCCAGTTGAAGAAATCGCTCATTGCCGATTACATCGTGCTGGGCGGTGGTAACGCCAAGAGATTGGATGAGCTGCCGGAAGGAGTCGAACGCGGGCATAATCGCAATGCGTTCCTGGGCGGAACACGCCTGTGGCAAATCGACTCGCGCACGTGCCGTCCAAAATGGCAGATCCTTTGATATGATAAAGGCAGTCAAAAAGGTTAAAGAGTTAGAAGAGTTAAATTGGGTCAGCATGAAACCTTTCCCGCTGTAACTTTGTAACTCTTTTAACGTTTCAACCCTTCTTGACATGGAACTCTATTTTCTCAGACATGGCGAGGCCGACTGGCCGGATTGGAAAAAATCGGACGACGAACGTCCTCTGACCAAGCGCGGTAAGAAAGAAATGCACGAAGTCGCCGCATTTCTTGTCCGGCTTAAAGTGCGACCGGACTTAATTTTGACCAGTCCGTTGCCGCGCGCGGCGCAGACGGCGGAAATCGCGGCGGAACATCTGGATGTGAAGTGTCGCGAAGAACAGCGTCTGGCGCCTGGATTCGGGGCCGCGGAGCTGGAGCAAATAATTAACAAACACTCGGTGGAGAGTTTGATGATCGTCGGGCACGAACCTGATTTTACGAGAACGATAGCCGCCTTGACCGGCGCATCGCTGAAACTTTCGAAGGCTGGCGCCGCGCTGGTGGATGTTGATCTTTCATCGCACAAAGGCAGGCTGCTCTGGCTTTTTCCGCCCAAGGTCGCGAAGAAATAACGGTTCAACGTAGCGCGAGCAGATAAATTGCGCTCAGCGCCAGCAGAAAATAGGGAACGAGGACTGCCGCCCCGGGGTAATCCTTTGCCATCCGTTGTCCGAAGAAGAGCGCAACAATCGCGATGGCGGAGATCACAGCGCCATAGAACGCAATCGTCGAATCCCGTAAAAAAATTAATACGACGCATCCAATCGCGCTTAGAGCCCCGGCTGCAATCTCGAGGATAGTGATCGCGGTCACCATCAGCGGCACAATTCCAGCCAACAGACTTTTGGCAAAATGCGCCGTCAACCACTCGAGATTACCCCGCCGATCTACAACTTTATCAATTCCCGATTGAAGGAAGAGAATAGCGAGAAATGCCGAGATAAAGATCTGCAAGAGAGAAATTGCGCTATCGAGCGTGTGTACGGTTGGCATGCGACCACTTTAATATTGAACGCATCGCCATTGTCGATCTTGTTCGCGCCGCAATGCGCACAAATGGGAGTACCCCGAAAGCTTTCGGCGCAGTTCGCGGCAGCGAAACACGCGCCTGTAAACCCCGGCTTTGTAGGGTGTCTGTGTCAGACGCCCGGCCTCGGATTGGCGTTTCGCAGAAAACGCCCTACAAGTCGACCTTAATCGCCTTGAGCGACCGCGTCGGCGAAGGCAACGTCACCCGATTTCAGGTTCAGGTCGGCTTCTGCTGGCGTCCCAAATACGCGCGCGCGCCGATCATCGAATTCTCCCTCCCATCGGGCAATGACCACTGTTGCGAGACAATTGCCAATCAGATTCACGCAGGTGCGTCCCATATCCATTAGTTCATCGACGCCGAAGATAATCGCAACACCAATAGGACCGAGTCCCGCCGGCAGAAACGTGTTCAATGTCGCCAATAAAATGACCAGCGATGCGCGCGGAACTGCGGCCACGCCCTTCGATGTAAGCATCAACGTCAGCATCATCGTGATCTGCTGCCCGAGTCCCATGTGCCAGCCCATCGTCGTTTCCGCTGCCTGGGCGACAAACACCGACGCCATTGCCAGATACAATGTCGATCCATCGAGGTTGAACGAATAACCGGTCGGCATAACGAAGCCGACAATGTGCCGAGGCACGCCCAGGCGTTCCATTTGTTCCATCGCCCTGGGCAGGGCCGATTCGCTGCTGGTAGTGGCAAAGGCGAGCGCGGCCGGCTCGCGCACGGCGCGCACGAATTGTCGCAGCGGCACGCGCGCGATCGCGATCACGCTCCCGAAAATCAACAGGATGAAAATGACCAGGGCCAGATAAAGTGACAGAATCAGGCTGGCCAGATTAAGAAGCACGCCCAGCCCCTGGGTCCCGATGGTGTGCGCCATGGCTGCGCCGACGCCAAAAGGCGCAAACATCATCACGTAATTGGTGAACTTAAACATGACCTGCGAAAGGCTCTCCATCGCGCGCACGATTGGCCGCCCTTTTTCGCCGATCGCCGAGATGGCCAACGCAAATAGGACCGAGAAGGCGACGATTTGGAGGACGTCGCCGCGCACCATCGATTCGATCACGCTGGAGGGGAACACGTGCACAATCGTTTCGATCAATGTCTTGGGATGACTTTGCTCGATCGTCTTGATTACGTCGCTACTGCTCGGCGCGAGCATTACGCCGATACCCGGCTTGGTGAAATTAACGATGGCCAACCCGATGAAGAGCGCGGCGGTCGTTACTATCTCGAAATAAACCAGTGCTTTAATGCCCATGCGACCGACTTTTCGCAACGCGCCGGCACCAGCGATTCCGACGACAATGGTCGAGAAAACAAGCGGCGCGATGATCGATTTGATCAGGTTAATGAAGATGTCGCGCAGAAAATAAACCGCGTTCCCCCAATCAGGCCGTAGCCAGCCGATCGCGCCGCCAACGATCAGCCCGATCATGATCTGCACGGTTAAAGACGGCCGATACCACGGCCGGCGCCGCGGTTGTGTGTTTGCCACCTCCTGCATCAGAGCGTGGATACCACAAATGTTCGATTTGAAACAGAGCGTTCCTGCCTGGGTGGCGCACGCGTCTCGCGTGTTGGTTTCGGCGTCGCGCCGAAACGAACTTTGTCGCGGGGTTCCATTCGAGATGGAGATGGGAGAGCCTGAGAAAAAGTCCGCGATCGCGAGGACGCAATCGCCAACACGCGAGACGCGTGCGCTACCCTGAAATCTGCGCTCCATTGTCGCGTGTTCCTGAGCCATCTTGAATGCACATCGTGCGGACTGCGCCACGAGTGGCAGCGTCTGCAAAATCTCTGCACCGCGTGTCACAAACCGCTTTTTGCAATTTATGATCTTGGTGCAGCAGGCCGCCGACTCAAACGCGAGACGTTGGCCATACGCGAGAAATCGTTGTGGCGTTATCGCGAAGTGTTACCCCTCCCAGATCGTGTTGAGCCTGTTTCATTGGGCGAGGGCGGGACACCGCTATTGCGCGCACAAAAATTCGCTGACGAGATCGATCTCTGGATCAAAGACGAATCGCAGAATCCGACGCAGAGTTTCAAAGCGCGCGGCATGGCTGTTGCCGTATCGATGGCGAAATACCTCGGCGCGACAAAACTCGCCGTCCCGAGCGCAGGCAACGCCGGGGGAGCGCTCGCGGCCTACACCGCCCGGGCCGGTCTCGAAGCGCACATTTTCATGCCGCGCGACACTCCGCGCGCGAACATCACCGAGTGTCGCGAGCTCGGAGCGCAAATCACTCTCATCGACGGTCTCATCACCGATTGCGGCACCGAGATCGCCAAACTCAAAAGAGCTGAAGGCTGGTTCGACATGTCCACGCTTAAAGAGCCGTATCGCGTCGAAGGAAAAAAGACGCTCGGATATGAATTGGCCGAGCAATCGGACTGGCACCTTCCTGATGTGATCTTGTACCCGACGGGCGGCGGCACTAGCCTCATCGGAATGTGGAAAGCATTCGACGAGATGGAGTCCCTCGGCTGGATCGGAAAAAAACGGCCGCGCATGTTCTCCGTCCAAGCTACCGGCTGCGCGCCGATCGTCCGCGCCTTTGAGAACGGCAATTCCACAGCAGCCGAATTTCCAGAAGCACACACATGCGCATCCGGTCTGCGCGTGCCGAAAGCGATCGGCGATTTCCTTATCCTAAAAATTCTTCGTCAATCCAACGGTGGCGCTGTCGCCGTCGATGACGAGGAAATGATGCGCGTCACTCGCGAAATAGGATCGAGCCAGGGTCTCTTCGTCGCTCCGGAAGGGGCCGCGTGCTTCGCAGCGTTGAAGTCGCTCTTTTCGAGCGGCAAAATTGCTTCCGACGAACGTGTAGTCATTTTCAACACCGGATCAGGAATCAAATATCTCGACTGCTACGAATCATAGGATTTCTCATCTTTTGCGCAGGCGCAGCGGGAAGAGCATTGAAACCTGGTCACGATACCGTTTGTAGCTATCCCCGTAGAAACGGATGAGATCGCGCTCTTCCAAATGGATCCCCACAAGAATGTAGGCTGTCGTCATCACAGCAAAGAAAAGATGCCCAGCAGTCATGTCCGGCGTGCTCCAGAATGCCATGATAAATCCCAGATAGATGGGATGCCGTACCATTTTATACAAACTCGGCATCTGTAAGGGCGGAGGCTCATCCGGTTGCCCTCGAAAATAGTTATAGACCTGTTTCAACCCGAAGAGACCGAAGTGATCGATTAGATAGGTCGAAACAAGAACCAGGCCCCGGCCAATCCAGAACAGGCCTTGCAGCAGAGTGCGGCCGCTGGGGTTTTGGATACTCCAGACAATCCCTTTCATCGGTTGCCACTGCCAGTAGAGCAGCAGCAAAATGAGGCTGGCCAGCAGCACATACGTGCTCCGTTCGACCGGTCGGGGGACAATTTTCGTCCACGCGCGTTTGAACCATTGCCGGGCCATCACGCTATGCTGAACCGCAAACAACCCGAGCAAAAGAGCGTTGATAACGACCGCTTTCGTGAGCGGCCCTGCTTGTCCAGAGTCAATCGATTTCGGAACGATAATATTGCCGACGAAACCGATTGCGTAGAGGAACGAGACCAGGAAAATCAGATAACAAATTATCCCATAGAAAAAAGCGATAGTTCGACCAAGCATATTGAACTCCTTTCAGCTTTTCTTCTACCGTAAGTCTGACCGCTGATGCAAGCCGTTCCAAACGGCGCCAATGGGCCAAACGCCATTTGGGATTTCGCCGCTTCCAAGTCTGGGGAGGATGTTACTGTGCCTGGCGCATAATTGCCGCTTGTTGGCGGGGAAATCAGCCTAACGAACCCAATGGAAGCAAGTGCTCAAGATGCGCCCTTTGCGCTGGAGTCTCGATGCTCTCTTCTTGAGCGCAGCGAGAACCTTTGGCCAGTGAGCTTTTCTTCTCCTTAGCCCTCGGTTGACTTAGATTCCTCACAATAATTTGAACAAGTCCGACAGTCCCATTTTGCCTGCCTTCTTGCTCGCCGAAACGATCGTTTTCGCTCTTAGTAATTCCTGACCAGGCGAGTCACGGCAACCATGGCGGAAATAATTGGCCACGCCGAGATTCCTATAATCAGAATGAAGGCCAAAAGTTCGATGAGATAATCACGGCCTGTTTCCGCGCCGAAGACTTCACTGCTTAATTTGTGAAAAGCGGGCGCTTTCGTCGCCGGACGAACGGCAGACGAGCTCGACTTCGCGTCGGCTGTCGCTTTAAAGGCGTAATCCGTTAACGGAAAACTCCGGGAAGCGTGCTGACTGGGACTGATTTGAGATGTTGGTTTCATAAATTCTAAATTGTTAAATGTGACTCCGAATACGGTTCGAGAGGACCGGCGCAAAAACCCGCGCGTGGTAAGATTCGACCACTGGGGTGCCGCGAATTGCGGGCTCCAACTTGGCGAGATCTAGCGAGCCTTTATCCAGCCTGCCCGCCGTTGCGAGCGGCACGAATTGGCGCGTTGATCGTTTTCATCCGTTTCTATGTACAGCCGTTTGCCTGCTTGTCTAGCGATGCGATGTGATCTCAGTCATAAACGCCTCTCGCGCTGGTAGAAGCGATCCGATCTTTTTTTAATTAATCGAGCTCGGACGGTTCTGCGTGAGACCCGGGCCGGGCAACCTGAAGCGTCATAAAGTGCGGATGCGCGTTCGTCCACGCCATCGCCTCTCGCTTTGTTTCAAAGAATCGGTCGACCACGATGGCCTTGAGTTGGCTTGCAGTCCGTCCGCATGCGCGAGCGGCCGATGCCAGCAATGAGAAAAATATGAGTGTGCAAAATAGTTTCATGATGTCCAAGGGTTGCTCCGATGTTGTCGAGTCTCGGGTGGAGCACGCCATTATCGATGCCGAAAGCCGCAGGAATTGCAGCTTCTAGTTCGGATTCAGAACAGCCCCGGCGCGCTAGCCTTTGGGGGCCGGCGCGGACTTCTGACAGCGACTCGCCGCGGCGAGCCGGCCTTCTCCTATAGACGAGTCGGGAGACTTGTCAAACGGTCATCACGACAAAAGTGAATCCGGCCGACTTGAGCAACTGCTGAGAGCACAACGGAAATCAGTCATCATAGAATCACAGGATGAAGGTGCGCCAGCCCGTGCCATTAGATTGAAATTACAAGACGCCGCTGACTCGGTTTTTGTCTGTGTCGTACTATAGCGTACGACGTCGCTGCTTCTTCGTCGCCTTCTTTCCGTTGGCCGCGAAATCAGAAGAGTCTTCAAAGAATCGAATTTGCTCCTCCGTTTCTCGTGGAATCTCAGGCGTGTATGTCGCTTCGTGCAGAGCGACTTTCGTTATCTCCTCATCGCGCGCGTTTGCTTCCCTTTTGATGCGATCACGCGCGACGTTGCAGAATTTCTCATTGTTATCGATCAAAACGCACCTGCGCCCGAGTGCCAACGCCGCAATCCCGGTGGTGCCTGAACCGGCGAAGGGATCAGCGACAAAACCATCCGGCGAGCAAAGAAGTCGAATAAAAAATTCGGGCAAATCAACCGGAAAGACGGCTGGATGACCTTTGTTTTTACCAACAAGTGCGGCGCTGATGACATTCGAGGGCAATACGGTTTGTTTTCCGACCCATCGAGACAGATCTCGTCCGAATCCACTACGGTTTACCGAATTGTGACGAGCCATATCATTGATGCCGAGTTTCGCGAGACGTGACTCGACCCAATGGCCAACGGGTATGCGCACTGCGTCCTGATTTATGTAAGGCGTCCGCGACTTCGCAAGGTGAAAGCAGTACTCCCAACCGTCGCGCAGGCGAGTTGGCCAGAACCCGGGCATGGGATTCGTCTTTCGCCAAATGTAATCGTCAATCGCGTACCAACCGTTGCAACAAAGCTCGTTGATCGTGTCCCATACGAACCTATGTCGGACACCGTTAACAATCTTATCCTTTATGTTTAGTACAAGGCTGCCGGATGGTTTCAGTGCTTGGAACAACACCTTGTGAAATGTTAAGAACCATTTACAGAACTGGTCGGGATGAATGCTGTCGTAATGTTTTGCACGTGAATCAGCATATGGCGGTGACGTAACGATTAAGTCAACCTGATCGAGGTAGTGCGCGAGCTCGACTCGGCTATCTCCGCAAATGATCTGGCATTCCCCTCGATATGGACCTTGAAGCTTCATACTGGCGATCTCACGCAGAAAAATCTTACAAGTTTTTTCGCGTCATTAAATCTTCCGTTGCTGTCCAGCAGATTGTACTTTCGACAGGAATCTCCGAAGGACTCGATCAAGTCATTTGGCACCTTTACACCGATTGTCACACTTTCAACGCGTCGGCCCTCCTCTACAAGCGCGTCGAGAACGGCGTTCATAATTTCTTCGTAAGTGTGGTTTGCGAAGAAAGGCCAAAAGAAATCCGACAACCAAATTTCTGTGTTGATGGAGTAATAGTTGCCTCCGCGCTTTGCCTTCATATACCGCGTTCCTCGTTCCATTGCGATTCCGAAAATGCAAAGATACGGCTCGGACCGGTTCGGATCATTTTTTGCCATAGCTTCCAGCGCAGCTATCGCTTTCGGCCAATCTTGCCCTCCCATTGTGTTGGTTCTGTTCTTGACCGACACATAAATGTTGATCTTCCGCTTGTGAAAGTTCTTCGTCGCAATCGTCACATTGAAGTCGGCTTCTGCTGTCGCGAGTTGCGACACCGTGGCAAAGCGAAGCGACGCTTGGGCGCAGTCGTGTGCCATGAATTGATATCGCCCAATTCATCATTTCACAGCCACTCTTTTACTTTCGGCCAGAGATCGCGCACGCTGCCTTTG
>QHOW01000096.1:12847-14491 GCA_003219435.1 Verrucomicrobiota bacterium
TGTAATCGCGCGGGCCCCAGAGAAAATAATTCTGATGCCCGGAAATCGCCGGCGGCAACCCGAGCTTCGGTCCGAAAAAGTCGATCGCGCCGGCTTCGCCGTAATTCTGGCAGAAAATCGCGGCCTGTTTCCGATCGTCGGGCGACAGATGCGTGTAGACGTGCGCGACCGTGCGAGCCAATTCTTCCCAGCCGAATTGATCAGCGAAAAGCTGTGGCAACGCAGCGGTGTGCGAAGTCTCGGTGCGTGGCGGTTCGAAATGGATCGATTTCATGTACGCGGCCAATTTTTCCGGCGAGAGAATCGGCACCACCGTCGGCGCGAGCAGCGCGGCCAGTGCGATCATCGCGGCAAGCAATGCTGGCTTGAGCCATTGCAATCGAACGCTGAAGAAACGCTCGACGCCAACGCCTCCGGCGGCGAAGAGCATCGGATAAGCGGGCGCGAGATAGTAATGTTTTCCGTGCATGATAATGAATTCGGCAAGCGTGATCAGATAAGCGATGGCGATGACGCGGTAGTCCCGCCTTGCGGGATCGCGCGAGACGAGTAGCCAGATAAGCCCGCCCAGCCACAACGGGAGCGTGGCCGGGTTCATGATGAGAATTTGTTGCGCCATGAATTGCGGGGGCGCGAGCACGACGTTTTTGTTGCTCTGCGCGATGTTGTGCAACAGCTCCCAGGTCGGCCAATGATGCCGGATCTGCCAAATGACGTTTGGCAAGGCCAGGGCAACTGCGATCAGTCCGCCGAGCCAGATCCATTTCTGAGCGAGATGACGGCGCTCGGGCGTAAGCAACAGAGCAGCGCAAATGCCGGCGGCGAAGAAAGCCATGGAATGTTTGTTCTCCAGGCCGAGACCAACGACCGCACCGAACAACAACCAAAGCCGGGGCGAGCCGCCATTGATGATCCGGACGAGCAGATAAATGGCGCCCATCCAAAACAGCGGCTCAAACGCGTTCATGGAAAAGAAATTGCCCACGCCGAGAAAGACGAGCGCGCAAAGCGAAGCGGTGCAGCTGAGCGCGACTGCCCAACTCCGTCCGCCGAGTTCGCGCGCGATCATCCCGGTCAGGGCAACGTTGAGTGCGCTCGCGACCGCTGGAAGAAAACGGATTGCGAAAAGTGAATCACCGAGCAGGACACGGCCCAGCCGAACGAGCAGCGCGGAAAGCGGCGGTAGATCGACATAACCGAAGGCGAGGTGTTGACCGCAGGCGATGTAATAGAGCTCGTCGCGAAAATAACCGTAACGGCCGTTGGTAAGGAAATGGATGAGCAGAGTCACTGCGCCGAAGAAGACGATCAATTTTTGTTCCGTTGCGAACCGGCTTGGTATTGGCGTCCCTCGCGCGCCGATTTCGGGCGAATTCATGGGAAACGATTACGCGCAAATAGCCGCTGCAATTCAAGCCGCTTCGCGCGACGGCCTGACAGCGCTCCGCGCAGACTGATATGATGAGCAAAATGGAAGCTGCCGGAAAAAGTTGAGGAGTTGATCCGCCTTCGCCGGCTTCAGCGCGATAGGTAGTTGAGAGGGACGAAGACCTAAATCAACTTGTTGTAATCCTCATGGCTGCCGATCCATACCCATTCAACGGTATCGCCGATAAGCTGACCAATCGCGCGGTGATGATCGCC
>QHOW01000265.1 GCA_003219435.1 Verrucomicrobiota bacterium
ATAGAAAGACGCGAGGTTGACCCAATGGCAACGTGCTCGTCGCCCCCTATTCCGGATAAGAACGCCAGTGGCGACAACCAGTATGGCCAGGACATCTGCCGCCAGGATATGATCGACTATTTTTGGACCACGTATGGGTTCAACGGGAACAAGGCGTACTGGGAGAACGGGTGGGGCTGGCACGACCCCTGTAACACGGACCTCCCACTCGCACGGACATTCAACGGCTGTTATGCGCTCACCTACTCCGCGCAGGATTATCTCAACGATGCCTGGGATGCACCGCAGAATATTCTTCAGTGGGGCCGTCGATTCGTGCGCGAGAGCATCGACGATCTGCGCGCCAAGTGTGGCGACGGGACCGCCGACGCCAGCGAGAGCGGTGGCACCGTCGAGCTCTACCTGGGTTACTTCTACAACGAGGCCGTGCCCGAACGGGCGTCAACGCTCTGCCATGAAGCCCGGCATGTTGGCGGCAAGCCCCACAACGCGAAATTCCCGAGCGGCTCTGTCTACGGTGCGGGGAAGAACGGCGCGGATTCTGATTGGGACTACCAGGGTGCCTGGACGTACGACGCAGGGTTCACCGCTTGGTACGGCGTGGAAGGCGCCCGGACCACGTCTGCGCTGAAGACGCTCGGCCGGCAGATCGCCAACAAGATCCTCAACAACGCATTCGCGACGCATCCCGGCTTCAACGTGTAACCGATCGACAACGACCGCACCGCTGAAGTTTGTGGTCCTTAGGAAGTTAACCCGCCGCGGCGGGCGAACTGCCGCCGAAGAATTCGAAGAAATGAAATCCATCTTGCACCACAGAGATCAAGAGGTCACGAAAGCGGAATCAAAACCCAATTACTTCGTGTTCTTCGTGGTTAGAAATCTCTTTCTAAAATCTGCAGTCTCGAAGCAGTTTACGCTCTCAGTGCACGGAGAGCTGGGAATGGGCATTCGCGATCGGCTCGTAAAGTCGTAGCCCCTCGATATCGCTGCCAAGCTCGCGCAGCCGGTAGAAACCTTTCGCAGAGCCGGCGCCGGGAACGACGGTACCGCCAGCTCCGCGTGATGGAAAAAATAACCCGCCGCGCGGCGAAAGTTTTCGTTTCCAAGTCCAGTCGATGTGTACGGCCAGCGCGGCGATGAGCACAAAAAGAACGAAAATGATGAAAGGCAAGCCGCGGTTCAAAGCACCAAACTATAGAGCCGTCTGCCTGCTCGCGAAAGCTTTCGGAGTGTCAGCCGCAAATTTTGGGGAGCGCACTGCTTGCCCGCCGCTGTGGGCTGGTGGCGGTTTCAACGCGCAAAGACAAAATGACGAAACGTTGACATCATACCCGCGAGGCACATTCTGTTCGTGATGGACGCGGGTATCTGCTGCAGAGACGGCTGTCTCCGCCGCAATTTCCGCATTCCGGTATCCGCTATCCGAAATCGTTTAGTCTTCTTGATCTTGAGTTTGTCGAAAAAGGCGCGGAAGTTTACGCGAAGGGCAGCGCTAATGCTATAACACTATGCCGGCCACACTTGCATTTGGATTCCACGAAAGCAACAGGGGCGAATACTTAGCACAGTATTTCCTATCTGCGCTGGGAGTTTCCGCGCCGGTAATTCGACAGGAGGATATTGGCATAGATTTCTTTTGTTCACTCGCGAGGGAAGAGAACAAGAAGTTGACCTTTCACTCGCCTTACATGGTCCAACAAGGAGCTGCTGATGCAAAAGAATTCGTTTACGGAGGTTACACTGACAAAGGAAAGTGGCGAGGCGAAGGCGTCGAGTGGCTATTCTCTCAAGAACTGCCGCTTTTTGCCTGTATTACTGACCGAGAGAAGGCCCGGTTTCGGCTCTATTCGACCAGCGCAATGTGGCTGGTGCGTTACCAGTTCGGCACTATGACCCAGATAGAATTGTGCCCAGATGAGCATCACGACCCGCTGAAAGAGTCGCGGGGTGACCGAGTAGGAAAAGAGGGAAACGGCGATGGATTCGAGTATCGAGTTCCGCTCGGCAATCCGGTTGTCGATTTAGACATTTTCCAACTCACCAAGGACAACCGACAGCAAGCGATTAAAGCACTCACTATTGCAATCAACGTCGAGCAAACAAATTTGACCTTTCGCAGACTGGGCGTCCACGTCGCCTCTTGGTTCAAGGAGGTAAAACCTAATGACCCAGCGTCTCTCGCCGCCCGTGGAGGATCGGTATTTTGGAACCGCGAGCTTGGAAGAAACGTGCCGCCACAGATCGACTCGCTTAAGAACATCGCTATAACGCTCGCCCTCAACCTGCACGCGCAAGGAGACGCCGACAAACTGGCCCACTTAGCGCCGGTATTCCGCCTTTTTGAGAAACATACGATACCTCCGTGGATTATGGAGAAGCTGCCTCCAGTCGTCGTAGATCACATTGCATGATTTGGATGCTCATTCGGGGCATTGCTGTAGCCGCCTCGCTCAGTCGAGGGGTAATCACCCCTCTTGAACGGCAGGCATTTCTCAATACTCAACTAACGAATCTCTCCAAGAATCCCGCGTTCGGCGCGACACGCGGATCTCGGCACCGTTGAACCCATGAATCGCCGTCTCTGGAAAAGGCGAAGCGCGGATCGTTGGCAAACTTGTCGAACGGCATCTCTTTGTTTGCTCCCAACTGCGTATTTGAACCGACCATCAGCGGAGCACAGATAAATGGTTTCCTCTGGTGTCAGTTGACGCACATGAAGAGTGTCGAGGGCATTAGGAGCCTCTAAACGGAATCTGGAGCAATATGGTGGCGGGGTTTCTACAACTCCGCGATCTGCGGAAAGTAGATTAAGCCACGCGAGAGTGGAGGGTAAGATGTGGGCTGAGAGCGTTGCTACAGTTGCCGCGTCCAGCAAAGCACTGCGAATCTTTGAGACGCTGACGGCTGGATCTCTAACGAAACGGCTCAAGTCCATAGCAGCAGCGCGGGACCGCACACCTGCCAAAAAAACCTTGGCAGCGGCTTCTGTTGGTAAGCCGAGCTCCACAAGAAGCGCAACCTTCGAAAGTGCTTCGATCCGGTTCTCTTCGGCCAGCTTGTCGAGTTTCTGAGCAATTGAGTGGAGAAGCCATGGAAGCTGGTAGCCATAAAGT
>QHOW01000097.1:0-10232 GCA_003219435.1 Verrucomicrobiota bacterium
AATATGTTCCGCCGACAAACGGCTTTAAGTCAGGCGTTAGCCAAACGCTCATTGGCCAACCGCCACCGCCGGTTGTCGCCTGGACAAAGGTCATATAGGCGCGATCGACATCGGGGCGCTCTTCCCGGTCCACTTTGATGTTCACAAACTCCCGGTTCATGACCGCGGCCACTTCTTCGCTCTCAAAGGATTCGTGGGCCATGACGTGGCACCAGTGGCAGGTGGAATAACCGACCGAGAGAAAGATCGGCTTATTTTCGCGACGCGCCTTGGCGAACGCTTCTTCGCCCCACGGATACCAATCAACCGGATTATGCGCGTGCTGGAGCAGATAAGGCGACTTCTCATGGGCGAGGCGGTTGGTGTGCTCTGATGCTGAAGGCGTGGGTTCAGCGACGGTATGAGTCGACGTCACTAACCACGTTAGCGCGAGAATTCCAAAGCGGAAGAGACTTGTCATGCGGACCACCGTGCCTGACGCTTCAATTCGCAGCGCGAGTTCACATCACATTCTTGTCATTCTGAGCATTACCATTCTGTCATTCCGAGCGAAGTCGAGGAATCTCGTTGCGAAAGCTTAAGGCACGCTACGGGATTCTTCGACTCCGCGCTGCGCTTCGCTCAGAATGACAGGCATTTTAGATAGAAATGGACGCCGTACATCTCGTTTTACTTTTTGTCGCTGTCGGCGTGATCGCGTTTCTCTACTCAACAGTCGGTCACGCGGGTGCATCGGGTTATATCGCGGCGATGACGCTGTGGGGCATTGCTCCTAGCGTGATCAGACCAACCGCACTGCTGCTCAACATTCCAGTTGCAGCCATCGGCGCATTCCAATTTTGGCTCGCGTCTCGGGAGCCGCCATTTTCCGGCGCGCACAATTTTGTTATTCCTGGCGGTCGTCCTGACAATTGCTGGAATAAAACTCATTTTTACCAGGTAGGGATGCCGCGCCGCCCCGAAAGCTTTCGGGCTCGGCGCCGCGTACGTGTTGAGCGCCAGAGGCGGCTATCTCATCCGAGCCTGAGGCATCGCCCCAGGGAATTCGATTCCCGTGGCCAAGCGCTGAAAGCGCAATTCATCCGGCTGGCTGGTTCTCAATCCCGCACATAACGCTCGTCGAAATCAATACCGTGCCTGCGCAACAACCCACGATATTCCTTTTGAAACGTGCAAGTCCGATGATGAATCGCGCTTTCAGCGCTTGGGATCTTTGATCTCTACGAATCCTGGGGCGCTGCCCCAAGTTCGCCACCGCGAATCCGTCCTGTGGCGGACTTACGGTGAATGTGCGCCTTTGGCGCTAAAGAGATACGGCGCAGCGCGCCGACCCTACCCCAACTCCAATTTCGGCGCGGTCTCCGGTGACCATGGATTAATCTTGTAGTCGGACGCGATGATTTGATCGGCGTATGCGCGCAAAAGGTGGCAGAGCGCCCCAACATCCAACCCATGATGTCGCGGAGCAAAGGCCGATAAGTTCTTTTCCGCCAGCCGAAATAAGCGCACAGCCGGCGGCAGACGCCGGCTATGTTTCGCGTGAGTGGGATGTTCGAATCTCTTTTGCAAATGAACGAAGGCGCCGGACGCCTGGATCAGGCCCTTGAAAAAATCGCCGTCGTCGGCGTCGGTTTTCAGCCAGAGCTGCTCGAGAACGTCGTGTGCTTCATAGTAACGTTGCTCGTTCCAGCACCGAAAGAATGCACGATAAAATGGGTGCTTTGCGATATCGGCTTGCGTTAGATCGACATGGTCCAGGCCTAACTCCGCCACAAATCGCGAAATCCTCTCGCCTTTGTTCATGAAGAGCTTAATTTGCAAGTGGCTCCGATGATGAGCAAACAAGCACCGATTCTCTTTTGTCGAGCAAATACGCCACCCGCGTTGGGTGGAGAACTCACACGGCCAGCACGGCTGTGCTACCATAGATGATGACCGGCGCGGCCTTGGCCATTCTCCTGGTCATTATCGCAATCTTGATCTTCTGTTCCGCCCTTTTTTCGGGACTGGAGACGGCGCTTTTCTCGCTCAAGCCGCATCGGCTCCGCCGCCTGGCGGAGCACAGAGCTGGACTCACCAAATTCGTACAGCTCTTTCAGGAAAACCCGCGCCGCATTCTGAACCTCCTGCTTTTGGGCGACGGCCTGGTGAAAGTGCCGCTGGTGATTTTGTGTCTGGTCCTCTTGTGGGCAGGCCCGTTTGCGTCACGCATTCCACAGTGGCTGGCCGGAATTGCGATCTTCGCCATTGTTGTGCTGATCTGCGATTTAATTCCGAAGCTCCTGGCGCTTTCCGCGCCGTATGGGTTATCCGCGATCGGGGCGTTTACGTTGCAGATTTCAATGCCGCTGCTCGACCGTGTCGGTCACGGACTCGAGCGCACCAGCACCTGGATTGTCGATCGTCTGACGCCATCGCATTTGCGCATCCGGCCACGCCTGAGCGACGACGAACTGCGAACGCTCCTGGAAATGGGCGAAGAGGAAGGCGCGTTGCAGGAAGAAGAAGCCGAGATGATCGAAGGAATCATCAAACTCGGCGACAAAACGGCAAAGGATTGCATGACGCCGCGTGTCGATAGCTTCACCCTGCCGCATGATTTAACCAATGAAGAGACGATTGCGCGCTTGAAGGAGAAACGTCATCGCCGCGTCCCAGTTTATGCCGACACACCGGACCAAATCCTCGGCATCATCGATGTGAAATTGTTCCTGCTCGATCCATCGGAGCATTACACGGAAAAATTAATCGCTCCCTCTTTCGTGTCCGAGACAATGCGCGCAGTGGAGCTACTCAAGCGGTTTGTGACTCATCCCCAGGGAATGGCCGTGGTGGTTGACGAATTTGGCGGAACCGAAGGAATCATCACCATGGAGGATATCGTGGAAGAAATTCTTGGTGACGCGATTCCCCGCGGCGACGTCGATCTCTACATCGAGCCGCTCAAGAACGGGAAATTTCTCGTCAGCGGCAACGCGCGCCTCGATGATTTGAGCGAATACCTCGGCTTTCAAATCGATGCAGAAGGAATAGACACGATCGGGGGATTTGTATTCACGCGGTTGGGCTATTTGCCGCCTTCGGGCACAAGACTCGAGATTCCACGACTCGCTATTACCGTGCGGCGCGCGGGGCGTAAGAGAATCGAGGAAGTTCTGCTCGAGAAAACAACCGGCGGCGACATTCAAGAAACACCGGATCAAACCAGCGCAGCGGCATGATGATCGGCTTCATCATTTTCTGCTGCTGGGTTGTTTCGTTCTTTTTCAACGGAATCGAAAGCGGACTGCTGTCGATCGACCCGGTGCGGTTGCGGCAAAATGTGAAACGTCGCGCACTAGCGGCCGTGCGACTCAATCGACTGTTAAAACATCCGGAACGGCTGCTCGTGACTGTTTTGCTTTTCACAAATGCGGCCGACATCCTCGGCCTGCTCCTGCTAACGCGCGGATTGGTCCATTCGTTCGGACATATCGGATTTGTTATCGCGTTAGTCATCGCGTTTCCGGTATATCTCCTTCTCCTTTCGGTCCTCCCAAAGTCGCTTTTTCGACGATTTCCGTTCCGGGCCCTGGCGCGTCTTGCCGGTATCCTGGAATTCATCTCGATCCTTTTTTCACCGCTGCTCGAATTCGGCGCATGGCTGGGCCGGTTGCTGCTGCCAGATCGCGCGTCGAAACATGCCCGGCTCTTTGCGGGCCGCGAAGAACTAAAGCAGATCACAATCCAAAGTGAGCGGGAAGGTTCTCTCACCGCCACTGAACGCGCGATGATTCACAACGTCGTTGACTTTCGCGGCGTGAAAGTTCGCGAGGTGATGCTGCCCTTGTCGAAAACGGTTGCGCTGCAACCGACTGCGTCTACTCGAGAAGCACTCGATCTTAGCGCTTCATCCGGTCTCGATCGTCTGCCTGTCATTACGCCGGAAGGCCAACCTGCTGGGTTGATCAACGTTCTGGATATTCTCCTCGAGCAAAATGGACAGAATAAGCCGCTAAGCAGTTATGTCCGGCGCATCGTAACGACAAGCGAGGAGGAATCGGCTTATCGGATTGCCCAGCAACTGCGCGCGGCGCGGCTTGGCCTGGCAGCTGTGATAGATCGAAAGAAAAAAATGCGCGGGATTGTCACCATTGAGGATTTGATCCGGCGACTTGTTTCGCCGAGCGAAGGGCGAGTTTGATCAACTTCGTATCAACGCAATCTTTTGGGCTGTGGCTCGAGCGGGAATAAAACAAGCATCGCGCTTCTCCACCTGGTGGCTGGTGGGTATCTGCATCGCCTTGGTGGGCGTCACCTGGACCGTCTTCGGACAAACGCTACGGCATGATTTCATCAATTACGACGACAATATCTACATCCACGAAAGCCCGAATATTGTTTCCGGTCTGACGCGCCCGGGGATTCTCTGGGCGTTTACTCACGCTCATGCCGGCAACTGGCACCCTCTCACTTCACTTTCCCACATGCTTGATTGCCAGGTGTACGGGCTCAACGCCGGCGGCCATCATTTCACGAACGTGCTGCTGCACGCACTCGCTGTGGTTTTGCTTTTCCTGTTCCTGCAACGAGTCACCGGCGCGCCCTGGCGCAGCGCCTTTGTCGCGGGCGTGTTCGCCGTACATCCCTTGCGAGTGGAATCGGTGGCATGGATTGCGGAACGCAAGGACGTGCTCAGCGGTGTTTTCTTTATGCTCACCGTGCTCGCTTATGCCCGTTATGTCTCGGGCGAACGTTCACTCCTTCGATATTTATTGGTCGCGTTTTTCTTCGCGCTTGGGCTGATGGCAAAACCGATGCTGGTGACCCTGCCTTTGGTTCTGCTGCTGCTCGATTATTGGCCCCTCCGCCGCTTCGGTTCCCACTTGGACACAAACTTCGGGCGCCGCTCCTTTTCCCGCGTCGTCGCAGAAAAGATTCCTCTCTTTGTCTTGAGCCTCCTCTCCTCGCTTCTCACCCGGTGGGCACAGCAGTCATACATGCGATCAACCAGCGAGATCCCGCTAGTGCTGCGCGCTGAAAACGCAATCGTCAGCTACGTTCGCTACCTTCGGCAATTGCTCTGGCCAGTCGATCTGGCTCCGTTTTATCCTCACCCACAGGCAACGCTGCCGATGCCGCTGGTCATCGCGGCTGCAGCTCTGCTTGTCGCCATTTCGGCGGCAGTCTTATTTTATGGACGAAAGCGTCCATATCTGACCACCGGCTGGGGTTGGTACGTCATCATGCTCTTGCCGGTAATCGGCTTGGTGCAGGTGGGAGAGCAAGCGCTGGCAGACCGTTATACCTATCTGCCGCAAATTGGGATTGTTCTTGCGATCACGTGGACAGCCGCCGACGCAACTGCTGGCATTCGGCAACTGCAACGCTTCGTGGCCTTCACGGCCCTCGCGGTAATCGTCACTCTCGCGTGGTGTGCCAGCCATCAAACCCACTACTGGCGAAACAGCGAATCGCTTTGGCTGCACACGCTGGCCGTGACAGAGAACAACGACCTGGCGCACAACAATCTCGGCGACGTATGGTCGAAGAATGGACGTCTCGACGACGCCATCCATGAGTACCAAGCCGCGCTGAAAATTACGCCCGAATCTCCCGTCGCTCGCAACAATCTGGGATCGGCTTTTCTCAAACAAGGAAAGGTCGACGAAGCGATTCAGGAATTCCGGCGCGTTCTTTCCCGCGATCCGCAAAGCTTCAAAGGCCACTTTAATCTCGCCGCCGCGCTCCTGAGGGGTGGTCCCACCACCGAAGCAGTCGCTGAATATGAAAAGGCGGTGGCCATCAATCCGGATTTTGCGCAGGGCCATTTGGCTTTGGGACAGGCCCTTATGCGCGCCGGCCGTCTCGCAGACGCAATCGCACAATTCAAAATTGCGGTGCAGTTGCAGCCTGGCCATGCCCATGCACGTAACAGCCTCGCGACCGCCTTTGCCGCGAAGCAGCAGTGGGGGGAAGCGATGATCCTAATAACGTTGCAGCTCAATCTGGTTTGGCATGGACATTGGCGACAGCTCCAGATCCTACGGTGCGGAATGGCGCCGAAGCTCTCGCAATCTCACAACGCCTCTCCCAAACGGCTGGCGCGTCGAACCCAATACTCCTTCGCGTTCTCGCTGCCGCCTACGCCGAGGCAGGGCGGTTTCCCGAAGCGATCGAAACGACCAAGCACGCAATCGCGCTCGCAACTTTGCAACAACACGCCGAGTTCGCATTCCTATTCGAACGGGATCTGAAAATATTGCAATCCGCGCGGCCGTTGCGCGATGCCGGCAAATCGCCGATTACCCCTTAGGCGAAACAGGAGAAGCCGGAGCTTACTCAAAGCTGGCACGCAGGCGCCATGCGCGTGGGGTTAACCGGGAAACGGCATCTGCGCGGCATAGTCACCATTGAGGATTTGATCCGGCGCCTCGTTTTCTCGAGTGAAGCGAGTTTAATCAACCTCGGAACGGCGGCGTCTCTCCGCCCAAAATTCGGGCGGCGGTGACGAGCGCAAGATGCGAGAAGGCCTGGGGAAAATTCCCGAGCTGGCGTTTCGCGCGCGGATCGTATTCCTCGGAGAGAAGGCCGAGGTCGTTGCGCAGCGCGAGCAAGCGTTCGAATAATTCGCGCGCTTCTTTTTTCCGGCCGAGCAGACGCAAACAATCGGCCAGCCAAAAAGAACAAGGCAGAAAAGCTCCTTCCAGACCCGGCAATCCATCAACCTTTTCTTCCTGCGGCCGATAGCGCAACACGAGACCGTCCTGCATCAGCTCGCGTCCAATCGCCTCAATCGTGCTGCGCACCCGTTCGTCAGTGATTGGAAGAAATCCAGTGAGCGGCATCATGAGGAGACTCGCGTCCAGCGCATCCGATCCGAAGTATTGCGTAAATACTTTCTTCTCGACGTTGTAACCGCGCTCGCAAACCTCCTCGTGAATTTGGGCGCGGATTTTCTGCCAGCGCTCGAGGTGCTCGTCCGCCGCGCAGCCACATTCCTCAACAAGTTTCACGGCGCGATCGAACGCTACCCAAGCCATCATTTTTGAATGGGTAAAATGCTTTCGGCCGCCGCGTACTTCCCACATTCCTTCGTCCGGTTTTTGCCAGTTTGATTCCAGGAATTTCATCAACTCGACCATCAAAGCCCAATCCGGCTCTTCCATTTTAATTCCCGCACGATCGGCCAGCCACATCGCGGCCAATACTTCGCCATAAACATCGAGCTGAAATTGGTTGGATGCGGCGTTGCCTATGCGGACCGGCTTCGAGTTTTCGTAGCCTGAGAGCCATGGGATTTCGTACTCGTCGAGCCGGCGTTCGCCGCGGACGCCATAGATTGCCTGCATTTGCTCCGAGCTGCCGGCGATGGCGCGCAGAAGCCATTGACGCCATGCTCTTGCCTCTTCGTGATAGCCGGCGCCAACGAGAGTGAGCAAGGTAAGCGCAGCGTCCCTCAGCCAGCAGTAGCGATAATCCCAGTTGCGTACGCCTCCTATTTTCTCCGGCAACGAGGTTGTGAGCGCAGCAACCAGGCCGCCGGTCGGCTCGTAGGTTAACCCCTTGAGCGTGATGAGCGAGCGCACAATTGCGTCGCGCCATTCTCCTTTGATTACACATTGATTCGACCATTCTCGCCAATATCGACAAGAACCACGTGAGCACAAATGGGACGCGATCCCCTTTCGCCACCGTGAACTCCGCGACGGTAGTCAAATCTTTGCCGCGTGTTTCGATTGGCGTCCGCAAAATCAAACCGTCAGGTCCCGCGATCGCCTCGAGCCCGTCGTGACATTTGCGCACCCATGGAACGATCTGCCCGTAGTCAAAACGAATGATCAGCTCCATCTGCATCGACACTTCGCCGCGCAAACCTTCGACGATTCGAATGATGTCGGGATTCTCCCCGCGCGGAGGCATGAAATCGATCAGGCGCACGGCGCCGCTTTTCGTTTCAATCTCGGTTTCGAGAATGAGTGTCTCGTCTCGATACCGACGATGCGTCGTCTCGATCTCTTGGTCGGGGAAAAATCGCCAGTGCCCGTTTTTTGAGTCACCGAGCAGCGACGCAAAACACGCCGGCGAATCAAACCGCGGAAAGCAAAGCCAATCAACACAGCCGTCGCGACTCACGAGCGCGCCGGTTTGCGTATCGCTGAGAAACGCATAGTCCTCGATCTTTGTTTGTGCCTTCGCCATGTGATTCTTCGTTTTCCTCTTCCTCTTACTCTGGCTCAGGCTCGACTTTTTCAGACTGCGCGAGCCTGGCGATCCCATCACGCGTCAATCGGAATACGGTCCATTCGTCCATCGGTTTTGCGCCAAGAGCGCGATAGAATTTGATTGCGGGCTCATTCCAATCGAGCACCGCCCATTCCATCCGGCCGCAGCCGCGGTCGCGCGCAATCTTCGCAAGATCGACAAGTAATGCGCGTCCATAACCTTTGCCGCGCTTCTCCGGTTTCACGAACAGGTCCTCGAGATAAAGCCCGGGTCGCCCGAGCCACGTGGAGAAATTATGAAAAAAAACGGCAAAGCCGACCGGCGATTTTCCTTCAAACGCGAGCAGCACTTCCGCGGCTGGTCGTTCCCCGAACAAGACATCGACAAGTTGTTCCTCGGTCGCGGTGACTTCGTCCGGCGCGCGCTCGTAAGTTGCCAGGTCGCGGGTCAATTCCAGAATGACCGGTACATCCTCCACGCGGGCCGGGCGAATCTCAAAATCATGCTGCGTTTTCATTCCGGTGCTGATTGTCCCTGACGGAGGAACGGACGCAACTGGGCAAGGTTTCCGCGTGCCTAGGGACAATGCTTTCCACCCTCGCGCATTGGATCAAGATGCTGGAAAATGTTGACGGCCTTAATTACTTCTGGGTAAAACGTCGAGAGCGGGAACTCTATGATAACAAATCCAAAAAGCGCATTCACACGGTCGCGATTGCGGAATGTTCTTTGCTTACTCTTCTTTGTTGCAGCCGGCATAGCCGTATCAGGGGAGATCGGCTCCTCGCGCGCAATTGCCCAACGCCCAGGTGAGTTGATTTCTCCTGAAGACGATAGCTGGGGCCAAATGGATATTTCTGCCGCGGCGGTCCCTACACCGCCGCCCTGCAATGGACAGTTGATCACGATCTTGGATGAGAGTTTCGATGACGTGACCCCACCGGATCTTCCCCCTTTTTGGACGGCCATCAATGGGATCGATCCCGATGGTATTTTATGGCAAACTTCGGATTCTGGATTGCCGCGCCCGCCCTACGATACGGCACCTAATGCTGCCTGGGTCAATGATCCGCCTGTAGTCAGCGACAAGTACCTCGACTCGCCAGGCTTTTCCGCCACGGAATCCTACTACGTGCGGTTGACATTCCGACACAACTTCAATCTCGAAGCGTCGAGTGAGGATCCCAACCTCGGCTTCGACGGGGGCGTTCTGGAGCTCAGCATTGACGGCGGAAATACATTTCGAGACATCACTGTGTTGGGGAGCTTTGAGAGTGGTGGTTACAACCGTACGATTGCGACCGACCGAGGCAGTCCGATCGCTGGTCGTCCGGCGTGGAGCGGGAACTCGGAAGGCTTTATTACGACGGTAGTGAACCTGCCGCCAGAGCTTTTGAATGCGGTGCTGCGTTGGCGGATGGCGAGCGATAACACTGGCTCGAGCGAAGGCTGGCGCGTTGATACAACCAACATTGTTTGGTGCCATTTTTCAGGACCGCCGACACCGACGCCTTCACCAACACCTACACCTGAACCGATCACGCTCAGCGCCGCGGGACGCAAGGTGGGGGGAATAAATACGGTGCGTCTCACCTGGAGCGGGGCGATGTCGGCCAACATCGACGTCTACCGCAATGGCGTGCTGATCGTGACAACGGCCAATGATGGTTCCTATATCGATTCCACCGGCGACACCGATCGGGCTCGCTATACCTATCGGGTGTGTGAAGCTGGCACCTCGACCTGCTCCAATGATACGAGAGTGAGGTTCCCCGCCGTAGGCGAATAACCAAGCCATTTCTCATGAACGCCGAACCTGCTGCAACGACAAGTCCTACGGCGACTCCGACCCAACGCCAACCCTACGCCCGCGCCCATAGCCTTACGTTGAGTTGAACTATCAGCTGTAATCGAAGGACGTCAGGACTCCGACTCGGCAGGACTTTAGGTGTTGAATGTCCGGAGTTCGATCCTTTCCAAGTACCGGCATCATGACTTAAGCTGTTTCTCTTCCGAGTGCGCGACCA
>QHOW01000097.1:10316-25339 GCA_003219435.1 Verrucomicrobiota bacterium
CGAAGTATCGAAATCAGATTTCAGCCGTTCCAGGAAAATATCGACGTTGCCCTCTCGCAATTTTAAAAACGACGTTGTGCCCCAATCCGTTGGCACGGCAGAAACAGACGGCTGCTGCGCCAGAAAATCGCGGAGCAATTTGCGATCCGCCTCCACGATCCGGCGCGCTCTTTCCCGGAGAAGATTCAGGTGCTTGAGTGCAGCGACGCTGAGAAGCTCGCCTGGATAAACCGGCGTCGCGCTATAGAGATCATTCAGGCGGCGCATCTTCCACGCGAGATCAGGCTGCACCAGAATCCATCCACACCGTAGTCCGCTAACGCCATAAACCTTCGTCAAACTACTCATGACCACGAACGCAGGCCCGAGATGGAATGAGGTGCGCGGCGTCCCCTCGTAAACCGCGTCGAGATAAACTTCATCCACCAGCACCAGCGCTCCGACGCTGCGCGCGATGTCACCAATCTCGCGCAGAACCGAATCCGGCGTGACCACGCTCGTTGGATTGTGCAGATTCGTGATCACGATGAGCCGCGTCTTCGGCGTAATGCAGCGGCGAATCGCCTCCGGTTCGACAGCCCAACCATTTTCTTCGGTGCGCGGAAAGCGTTTCACGTTTGCTTGGAGATACTGGGCAACATCGAGAATTGGGCCGTATGCCGGATGCTCGATCAAGACCTCATCGCCCGGTTCAATGATCGCAGCCATGGCCAGATGATTTGCCATGGATGTGCCTGCGGATTCCACCACGCACTCGGGATCAACATCGTGGTGTGCGGCGATGGCCTCTTGCAAAGGCGCGTAGCCATAACTGTTGTCGCCATTAATTTCGAGTTTCTCCAAATTGACTCGTAGTTCGCGAAGAGGAAACCCGCCGACGCCACTCGTAGCCAGATTGAACCGGGCGCGGCTCTGCGTCTTAGACCAATGCATGTAGTCGGAGTACTTATGTCTCATGAGTGGGCTCATCTGAATCTGCTCCAATAATAGTAAACCGGCAGCGCGGCCAGGATGATGCAGAGGGCGATGGCGCTATTGGCCGGCGAAGCAACGATGGCGCTTCCGACAATTCCGGCGCAGGACAACACAAACAGAATCGTCGTAAACGGATGTCCCGGCACGCGGTAAATGGCGGCGTCTGTTCCAACCTGGCGCCGCCGCAAAATGAAGAGCGATGCCGCAGTCATTCCGAAAAAAATGAAATCAACGGTCACTTCAAAGTTCAAAATCTGGCCATACGTCCCAGAGCAGGCGATGACGATTGCCGCCAGGCCCTGGAGGACGATCGCGACTACCGGCGCTCTCGATCGCCAAGATAGTTTACCGACGCTTTTAAAGAAAAGCCCATCGCGGGCCATCGCGTAGTACACGCGCGGAGCCGTCAGCATGCTTTGGCTGAGAAATCCGAGTGTCGAAATTGCGATGCCGGCGGCAATCCATTGCGCGCCGCGTTCGCCTAGTGCGATCCGCATCACATCGGAAGCCGGGGTCATTGTTGCATCGAGTCCTGCCGGACCAAGAACGCGCAGACATGCGAGGTTCACTGCCAGATAAAGCCCGACAACAGCAGCCACGCCCGCCAGTAGCCCGCGTGATAAATCACGCCGCGCATCGCGCATTTCACCCGCAACAAAAGTGGCGGTTTGCCATCCGCCATAGGCAAACGCGATGGGAACCATGGCGGATCCAATGTTTTTCAGGAGTCCAAACGAAACTGGCTGCGCAAGCAAGGGCCCTGATTTGAGAGATCCACCGCCAAGCGCAAATCCAATCACCACGAGTGCCGCAATCGCGGCGATCTTTAGCAACATAAGCGCGCTTTGCACGTTGCTGCCGGCTCGCGCTCCCAGACAGTTAATCCCGGTTAATATGAGTAGCACTGAGGCTGCGATCGCGGCGTCGTTCCAAGCCACCCCCGTGAGCGCGCGAAAGTAAGATGAGAAGATAACCGCCACTGCGGCCATGCCGCCGGTCTGCGTGACGAGCAGCAGTCCCCATCCATACACAAACGCAACCGAAGGATGGTATGCTTCGCGCAAATAAAGATACTGGCCGCCTGTTCCCGGCAGACGCGTGGCGAGCTCGGCCCAGATAAACGCGCCACACATTGCCATGAGGCCGCCCAGCACCCAGACGCCGAGGATTAAAAACGGTGTGTGAACACGATGCGCCACCTCGGAAGGATTCGCGAAGATTCCCGCGCCAACGATGCCGCCCATCACAATCATGATGGCGTCGAATAATCCAAGCTGACGGCGAGGTTTCGGAGTGTCCAGTTTTAGGGTTTTCATTTGCCGCGACCTCGTTTAGCGCGCTCAGCGGTACTGCCCTACCAGTGCGCTTGTACAACCGCGTCTTGACAAACGGCCCCGATAAAGTCAATCGAGTACGTGGGCCGAATGCGAACTGGAGGTCTTTGGAGTGCGCGGACATGTCCGCGCTTTGAAACGAGGAGACATGTTGCGTCTGAAGAAAAAGCGGCGACATGTCGCCGCACTCCAAAATCCGTCTCCCGACTTTTCCCATGCCGACGACATTGGCTGCGCGTATCCCCCAAACTGATTCTTGCGTTGGCGTTCGCACTCACCGCGCCTTGGTTGCATGCCCAAAACGAGCCGATTCTCGTGCCCGACTCCGTCGATTATCAGAAACTGCTGCCCATTTTGCCGGACGCGCCGCAAGGCTGGTCCGCTGATAAAGCGGAGGGTTCGACGGAAGATGTCGGCGGATTCAGAATTACCAACGTGCATCGCGATTACCACAAAGGCGAAGGCGAGAACGTTCCGACCGCGGCGATCAGCATTCTCGATTCGGTGGCGAATCCGGATTACGTCAGCACGACGACCGCCGCGTGGAACAACACCAGCGAAACCAGCGAAGGCTACGGCAAGTCAGTCACTATCGATGGCAATCCCGGCTTCGAAACGTTCGAAAAGCAAGATAGACACGCCACGCTTTGGATAATGGTCGCCAATCGTTATTTTCTCCAGATCGAGTTGCAGAACCAGGATCCGAAGGAATTGCAGGAATGGGTCAAGCGCATCGATCTGAAAAAACTGGCGGCGATCAAGTGATCAAACCGCTCCAACTCCATTACTTCGCCACCCCATTACCGAGCTCTGTGCACACCGTTCACTGATCACTGATCACGATTTTACTTCCGCTTCGTCGCCTCCCCTGTCATCGGCACAAAACGAACAGGCAAAACAGCGCGCCGCTGTAGCTTGCCGTTTTTCTTCTCGAGAAGATAAAGCTGCTGATATCCGAGGCCTCCTCCGACGGGAATGATCATGCGACCGCCCTCTTTCATTTGGTCGATTAATGGTTGCGGGACGTGATCCGGGGCGCATGTGACGATAACCGCATCGAAGGGCGCACGCTCCGGCCAGCCTTTATATCCGTCGCCGGCTTTTACGTGAACATTCTTGTAGCCAAGACGCTGAAGAGTCGCCTCCGCCGTCTTCGCCAGCGGCTCAATAATTTCAATCGTGTAAACTTCCGCCGCCAGTTTGGCCAGGATCGCTGCCTGATAACCAGAGCCGGTGCCAATTTCGAGAACGCGATCATTATTCGACAGTCGCAATTGCTCTGTCATGAACGCCACGACATAAGGTTGCGAGATCGTTTGACCGTAGCCGATCGGGAGCGGCTGATCGGTATAACTTGATGCCTTTACAGCCGGCGGCACAAACTCGTCGCGTCGCACCTTGCTCATTGCAGCCAGCACGCGTGGGTCACCGACTCCACGCGCCTTCACCTGCTGTTGAATCATCTGGTAGCGCTCGCCTGCAAAATCACTAACCGGCGCAGCTTGTGGGCCGCAACTCGCCGCGGCGAAAGCCGCACCGACCAGACATTGCCAAACTCGTTGCACCCAACACATTCTTGTCATTCCGAGCGAAGTCGAGGAATCTCTTTACACAATGGCTGACGAACGTCTCCGTCACTCGGCGTCCCATGTGCTGGCGACGGCGATTTTGAAACTCTGGCCGGAAGCGCAGTTTGCCGCCGGGCCGCCGGTCGAGAACGGTTTCTATTACGATGTCGATCTTTCGCACCGTATTTCACCGGACGATTTCGAGAAGATCGAGGCGGAGATGAAGAAGGAGATCAAGGCTAATCATTCCTTCGAACGTCTGGAAGTTTCGCGCGATGAAGCGTTGGAACTTGGAAAGAAAGGACGGCTTGCCGCGCTAAGCGAACGCGATCAGCCGAGCAAGTACAAGATCGACATCATCGAAAACATTCCGCCCGACGAGAAAATCTCACTCTATCGCAGCGGCGATTTTATCGATCTTTGCGCGGGGCCCCACGTCATGCGCACGGGAAACATAGGCGCGTTCAAGCTCACGAACGTGGCGAGCGCTTACTACAAAGGCGACGAAAAGAATCCGCAGTTACAGCGCGTTTATGGCACCGCGTTTAAAACGAAGAAGGAACTCGATGATTACTTCGCGATGCTGGAGGAGGCAAAGAAGCGAGACCATCGCAAGCTCGGCAAAGAACTCGAGCTATTTGTTTTTGACGACGACGTTGGGCCGGGTCTCCCGATGTTTTTGCCGCGAGGCGCAGTCATCGCTGATGAACTGGAAAAACTGGCGAAAGAAACCGAGTTCGCCGCCGGCTATCAACGCGTTCGCACGCCGCACATCGCGCGCGAAAGCCTGTACAAGAAAAGCGGTCACCTCCCCTACTACGCCGACTCGATGTTTCCGCCGATGCAGATGAAATTAACTGCTGAAGAAGAAGTTCAGCTGCGAGAACTCCAACAGAAAATCAGTGCTCTAGAGCAAAACGCGCCAAAGTTGCGACAGAAGCTTGCCGAACTCGAAGACAAAGCTGGCACAGTGAAGGACCTACCTCGCGTGGCTGAGATCATTAAGAACCTGGAGAACGTTAGACGTATGCTAGCGGACAATTCGACTCTCATCGCGCAGACTCGTTACAGGGCCGATACGATGATGAGCCACTACCGCTACTACCTCAAAGCGATGAACTGTCCGCATCATCACAAGTTGTTTGCGGCCATTCCTCGCAGTTATCGCGATCTGCCGCTGCGGTTGGCCGAGTACGGCACGTGTTATCGCTACGAGCAGAGCGGCGAGTTGTTCGGGCTCATGCGGGTGCGTTCGCTACAGATGAATGATGCGCATCTCTACATGACGCCGGAGCAATTCGAAGCCGAGTTCAATGCCGTGAACGAGATGTATCTGAAATATTTCAAGCTCTTCGGGATCGACAAATATCTGATGCGTTTCTCGACGCACGATCCGACGAAACTAGGACAAAAATTTGTCGATGAACCGGAGCTTTGGAAACAAACCGAAGTGATGACGAGACGCGTGTTGAAAGATTCCGGAATCGATTATGTCGAAGTGCCGAACGAAGCCGCGTTTTACGGACCGAAGATCGACGTGCAAGCCTGGAGCGTGATCGGGCGCGAATTTTCTATCGCGACCAATCAAGTTGATTTCGCTCAGCCGCGGCGCTTCGATCTTCGCTATAAGGACCGCGACAACGTCGACAAGATACCAATCTGCATTCATCGCGCGCCACTCGGCACGCACGAACGTTTCATCGGATTCCTAATCGAACATTACGCCGGCAATTTCCCGCTCTGGCTCGCGCCTGAGCAGGTGCGCATTTTGCCAATCGGCGATGACGCAAAAGTGCTCGAATATTCGATGTCGATCTTAAATGAGCTGCGCGCGCGTCACGTTCGTGCGGAGATCGACACGAGCAGCGATAACATCAACGGCAAAATCCAGCGCGCCGAACAAACGAAAGTCCATACGATGTTCGTCATCGGAAAGCGCGACGCGGAAGCCGACGCCGTGAGCGTCCGCGTCCACGGCAAAGGTAATCTCGGCGCCAAGCCGCGGAGCGAAGCGACTGCCGACATTTTGCAATCGATCAAAGAGCGACGGACGTGAGAGTCATCGTCACGGTTGGAAGTTTGTGGATTTGTGCCTGCGCTCTCGCAGCAGAACTCCATCCGATCGTTGAGGTAGAAAGCGGTTATTTCTTCGGCGCAACTACGGGAGGCAAATGGATCAAAGCCGCGCCGGCTGGAAAGAGTGTAACGTCGGGCACAACCTATCGCATCTACAGCCTGACGGAACAATTGGAAGAAACAAAGGGAAGTAAACCCGCTGCGCTTGAAGATGTCTGCCCGGATACGCTGAGCGTTTCGCTTTCGGCAAAGCCGAAAGGCGGCGTCATCGCAGTAGCCGCGCCGTGGAACGCGCTCCTGAGAAAATCGCGCGTCGCCGATGCGACACAGCAGATTTATATCGACGCGGTGCGCGATTTCCTGAAAGGGCGTGGGATCAAAGAGCCGAAGGTGAAGATCAAGCGCGCTCTGCGGGTCGATCTGGACGGTGACGGCGAAGACGAAGTGCTTCTCAGCGCGACAAATTATTTTGGCGCAGAGGATGAAGAAGTGCCGAGCAGTTCCCCTCCTGGAAGCTATTCCGTGGTTCTATTGCGGCGCGTAGTAAACGGAAAACTTAAGGCCCAGGTCGTGGCGGGTGAAATTCATCCGGATGCGAAACATTTTGATGCGCCTAATTATTACGATGTGACCGCGGTTCTCGATCTCGACGGCGATGGCAAACTCGAAGTCATCGTGCACTCCGGCTAATATGAGGGAGGTTCGACAACGATTTACCGTTGCGACCCCGCCAAAGTAACGCCGTTGCTCGAGGTCGCGTGCGGCGTGTAATTCCTGACGCGCTAGTGGCCCGACGGAACAGACTTGGGTTCGAGATAAACGAATGTTTTCAGGACCTGCTGAAGCGCGCCGGAATCTTTGCGATAGTTCGCTTCGTCTTGCGATGAGAGAACGATGTAGGCTACAGCCTTCGGCAATTGGACATAGGCGACGCGTTCCCACTGAGAATAAGATTTCGTCGCTGGATACTCATTAATGAAATAGTTGTGACCGTCCTTGGTTTTGCCGGACGCAATCTTCTCTTTAGGAGTCCCGTGCTTTGCCTTCATTTCCTTGATCGCCATTGCCACGAATGCTTTTACGTCTTCAAATTGAGTGCTCGCAATCTTCGCGTACATCACGGTCTTCGCGTCCGACCACGATGAACCTTTCGGGTAAAGAACACACGGCATTCCCTGATTTGCGCCAGACTCGTTGTCCAGGACCCAGCCTTGGGGTGAACTCATGTTAAAGGCGGCTTTGGGACCGTAAACAATCCCGCCGCGATAATTTTCTTGTCCGAAATTTGTCCCGGAAATAACCAAGAAAATAATGCAGATGATAAAAAGTGGTTTCGTCATGTAGGGCCGCCGACTCTTGCAAGTTTGATATTCTCTTTCCACGTCAGATGGAAGTTTCTTTTTTGCCCACTGAAGCCGATCCGAGAATTCGGGCGTGCATTGTCAGTCCTTTAACCGTTAAGATCGCGCTGACGGGTTTCGTCTTAAGCGGCAAAAGTAAACCGCCGAAACCGATCACGATCGAATCGCTTGCTGCAAAAGTATTTGGCCGTGATAACGAATGGGAGGCCGGTGAAACCAACAAAATGGATCTGACCAGAACACTAAAGACGCATTTCGGGTACGACCAATTCCGGCCGCTGCAGCGAGAGATCATCAGCGACGCGCTAGAGGGACGCGATGTGTTTGTGCTGATGCCGACAGGCGGCGGGAAGTCGCTCTGTTTTCAATTGCCGGCGTTGATACGCAATGGGCTGACCATTGTCGTATCACCGCTCATTTCACTGATGAAAGATCAGGTCGATGCGCTGCAAACCAGTGGGATCGCAGCCACGTTCTTAAACTCTACTTTGGATCGACAAGAGGCGACCGCGCGATGGCGCGGCTTGCATCGCGGTGAATACCGAATGCTTTATGTGGCACCAGAACGGCTGATGCTCGATACGTTTTTGGAGCGTGCGCTGAATTGGAATATCGCGCAGATCGCGATTGACGAAGCGCATTGCATCAGCGAATGGGGCCACGATTTTCGGCCGGAATATCGTGAACTTAAGAAATTGCAGACGCATTTTCCGGACGTTCCGGTGATGGCGCTTACCGCAACGGCAACCGAACGCGTGCGAGCGGACATCCTAAAGCAACTGAAGCTGCGGGAGCCGCGCTGTTACGTTGCGAGTTTTAACCGGCCAAATCTCAGTTATCGCGTTGTTCCTAAAACGGCGCCCTATGAGCAATTGCTCGAGTTCATCCGCAGCCGGCCTAATGAGAGCGGCATTGTTTATTGTGCGAGCAGAAAAAGCGCGGACTCGCTGGCGACACGACTAAGCGAAGATGCGCTTAGCGCGAAACCATACCATGCGGGGCTAACAACAGCCGAGCGGACGAAGAACCAGGAACTTTTTCTGCGCGACGACGCACGTGTGATCACGGCGACGATCGCCTTCGGTATGGGAATTAACAAACCGAACGTCCGATTCGTTGTGCATTACGATCTGCCGAAAAACCTGGAGAGCTACTATCAGGAGACGGGACGCGCCGGGCGCGACGGATTGCCCAGCGAATGTGTATTGCTCTTCAGCGCGAGCGATGTCGTCAAGCAATTGCACTTTATCGATGAAAAGAGCGAGAGCGAAGCGCGGATTGCGCGTGCCCAGCTCCAGGAAATGGTGCATTACGCCGAAACACGTGAGTGCCGGCGGACGACGTTGTTGCGCTATTTTGGCGAGCAATACGATAAGGCTTCATGCGAAGGCTGCGATAATTGCCTCACTCCGCGCGAGACATTCGACGGCACAGTTCCCGCCCAGAAATTTCTTTCCTGCGTCCACCGCGTCCATACCAAAAGTGGATTCGGATTCGGGTTAAATCATATCATTGAGATTCTCACGGGCGCAGACACGCAAGCGATCCGGCAACGGCATCACAACGAATTATCGACCTACGGGAGTGGCCGGGACTTGAAACGCGATGCCTGGCAGGCAATCGGGCGCGAGCTTTTGCGCCTCGGACTGATCGAATGCGCGCCCGGCAAGTTCGCCACGCTATCCCTCACAGCATCGGGGCTGGAAGCTTTGCGCAAGCGGACGCCGATTACGCTGACCAAGCGGATCGATGTCGCCGGGAAAGCAGCGCGCACCCGTACGGGCGCGATTGAATGCGACGAAGTATTGTTCGAACGCCTGCGTGTTCTGCGTCGCAAACTCGCGGACGAACGCGACGTGCCGGCTTACGTCATTTTCTCCGATGTGTCGCTCCGCGAAATGGCGCGGAGCTACCCGACAACTGCTGGCGAGTTCAGGCGAATACTGGGTGTCGGAGAGCAAAAGCTCAAGGAGTTCGCCGAGCCGTTCCTGAACGAAATAAAAGATTATCTCGTAAACAACTCGCGCCGGCCATTCTCTGATGATGTCGATCCTCTACTGTCGGAATGCCGCCACGGTTTGAATGATAGCCAGGCCGAAACGCTGCGGCGGTTTGGAAAAGGCGATTCGGTGGATGAAATCGCGCGCGCGCGTGGATTCGTGACCAGCACGATTTATGGGCATCTGGTCGCTGCAATCGAGTGCGGAAAACTCGCCGAGCGCGAGCGATTCTTCACCCCCGGGCAAGAAAAGGAAATCGCGGCTGCGTTCCGCCAGGTAACCGATGGAACCCTTACCGACATCAGTGCGTTGCTGCGAGGCAAGTACGATATCGGCGCTCTGCGTGTCTTCCGCGCGTTTGCAGCGAGGCGATTCGGAAGTGCACTGTCCAAGGACCCCTCAAGAAACTAATGGTTTATGCGATTCCTGCTTAATCTGCCGCCAGCTATTTCATTTTTGGTCGTCTCCGCTGTGACCACTGCGGTCGCATTGGCCGGACTCCGTTATGTGCGAAAGAAATATCCGGCCGAAGTCTTAAAAGAGAACCACGAAGTAGCGGCTATAATCTTCAACGCATTCGGGCTGCTTTACGGAGTGGTTGTCGCTTTTGTCGTGTTTGTTACGTGGAGCGGATACGACGACGCCACAAAAAACCTGCAAATGGAAGCCAACGAAGCCGACGACATTTTTCACATTACGCAAGCATTCCCCGACCCAGCACGTAAAATGATACAGCAAACACTTATGGATTATGCCGTTTCGGTTTATAATGATGAACTGAAAAGAATGTCACAGGGCGACATAAGTCTCCATTCCAACCGGGCAATGGCAAAGCTCATAACGGAGTTCTATCAGGTAGACGAGAAATCGGTTCCCAACCGAGAGCTCTACGGCGAATCATTAAGAGGCATAAACAAACTGGCAGAGTATCGCAGACTACGGATATTTGCCGGTAATAACACAATCCCCTCAGTTATCTGGGTCGTCTTGCTAGTCGGTGGCCTAATCACAGTCTCGTATACGTACTTCCTGGGTGTGAAGAACATCAGAGCGCAATACCTCATGACCGCTGCGCTGACCGTAACCATAACGCTAATTCTGGTTTTGATTTATATTCTTGATCATCCGTTTACAGGGGCAAGCAGCGTCAGCCTCAAACCGTTAAAAGAGATCATCGAGATTATGCAGAAACACCCCGAGGGCTGACCGTCGCTATCCTGCGACACCTCAGACAACTGCGACCAAGGTGTTTCTATCCGGGTGATATCCATGTAATCCGCGGTTCCAAAAAAATTATGAGCGCTCCGGAAAAATCCGTGGAACAGCGAATCGACCGGTTGCATGCGGATGGAATTGTCGATCTTCATTTCGACATGCCAATGGATTTGTACGAAAAACGGAACCGTTCTGGCTTGCTGGCGACAGATTTTCTACCGGAACTTGAAGCCGGCGACATCGGAGTTCTGGCGGCCGCGATCTACATCGAAGATCATTATCTGCCGGAGATGGGTTTGCGCGTGGCGCTCGATCAGATTTCCCGGCTTTACGAGGAAGTGGAAGGCTCCGGGCGTTTCACAATCTGCAAGAGTTACCAGGACATTCTTGAGGCGCGCAAAGCGCGGAAAATCGCTTTGCTTATTACAATGGAAGGCGTCGAGCCGCTCGGAACCGACCGGGATTTGTTGCGCAGCTTTTGTGAGCTTGGCGTGCGCGCAATCGGACTCACCCACGCCCGGCGCAATACCGCCGGTGCTGGCGGGGTCTTCGCGCCAAGCGGTTCTGCGCGCGATGGACTGACCGCGTTCGGCCGCGATGTGGTTCGGCAATGCGAGGCCCTTGGGATAATGGTCGATCTCGCACACATTAGCCCGGCTGGATTTGAGGACATTTTGGCGATAACGGCCAAGCCGCCGATCGTTTCCCATACGAACGCGAGAAAATTCTACGATATCGAGCGCAACATTACTGACGAGCAAGTCAAGATGATCGGCGAACGGCGCGGCGTGATCGGCATTAATGCAGTACTCGTGAGTCCCAAAAAAGAGGAAAGCACGCTCGATCGCTATATCGATCACATCGAGCATATAAAAAACTTGATCGGCATCGACGGGGTCGCTATCGGTTTCGACTTTTTTGAGTTCATCTTTCAGCAGTGGCCGGAATCGCGACGAAAAGAGCTCGCCGCAAAATTTACAACTCCACATTTCATTCCCGATCTGAGGAATCATTCCCACGCGCGAAATCTTACTCGTAGATTGATCGAGCGCGGATTCAGCGACGAGCAGATTGAGAAAATCCTGCGCGGCAACTGGATGCGGATTTTGGAAGAGTTGCTTTCGCTCGAGGCCTCACCGGTTAGGGATAGCGATGCTATAAGTGATTAGCGCACAAATCGCTACCATCCCGATCATCGCAAAGATAAATATACCGTCTGCTATTCGTTCAAGTCGATGCATCCGTCTCAGGCCGCGTGAGCGAAGCGCCCAATAAGAAAGAAGACACGAGGTCAGAAACAACAAGGCGTCCACCGCCAGACAATCGTCCGCAAGTGTATCCGCTTTTCCGAGTGTAACGACGACGCGGATGAGTCCAATGACAGTCAAACAAACGCCGACCATTGCGGATGAGACGGTGAAAATATGAATACAGATGTCCTGCTCGAGATAATTCTTTTGATTGGCTTCGCCAGTCGGCATCTTTTTCATGGGATTGGAAACTTAGACCGTGTGCGAAATTGCCCGTTCATATTCGGCGCACGCTGGCCGTTTTTTTACGCGCCACTTCTTTGGGCAACCGTGTAAACGCAGCGAGCAATCGATTCGTTAGGATAAAATTGCGCGCTCCTCAGAAAGGTTGAAAATGCTGCGGAAACAAGCGTCTGTGAAATTCATCAATTTGACGCGGCGAACCGAGATCGGCGCGAATTCATACTATCTCGAGATTGGCGGCCAACGCGTCGTGCTCGATTGCGGGATGCATCCAAAGAACAACGGCGAGGATGCTCTGCCGAATTTCAAAGCGATCGCCGACCGGAAAATCGAAGCGATTTTGATCTCACACGGTCATCAGGACCATATTGGGACATTGCCAGTGCTGATGCGACGGCAACCAGCTGCACGCATTTTCATGACCGAGACGACTGCGGAAATCGGCAGCGTGCTTTTACATAACTCGGTCAATGTAATGACGAGAAAGCACGAGGAGATCGGCGCGACATTGTATCCGCTTTTTACGCATCGCGAAACCGATCGCGCGTCGGATCTTTGGCAATGGTGCCCGTTGCGCCAACCCATGTTGATCTCAGGCGAACGTGCACCCCAGCGCGAAACAGACGTGCTGACATTTGAGTTTTTTGATGCAGGACACGTCCTCGGCTCCGCCGGAATTCTGCTGCGCGCCGATGGCCGTACGATCTTTTACACGGGCGACGTCAATTTCGACAATCAAACAATCATGGAAGCGGCGGTTTTTCCGGAGGAGAAGATCGACATCCTGATCATGGAATGCACCAGAGGCGATCACGCGAAATCTGCGGGTTGGACGCGCGAAAGTGAAGAGCGACGCGTGGCCGAAGCAATTGATCGCGCGTTCAAGCGCGGCGGATGCGTGCTCATTCCAGTTTTTGCGCTCGGCAAGACGCAAGAAGCGCTGGCGATGTTTTACAAATTCCGGCAGGAAAGAATCCTGTCGGAGTTTCCCATCTACATCGGCGGTCTCAGTTCAAAAATGACCGACATTTACGATCGCCGTGCCCATACTGCTCGGCGGCAACTGGCCCACCTCCAATTAATGGAGAAAACAGCGCCGTTCGTCTTAAATGGCCAGACAATTCATGACGCTCCCATTCGCGCCGGAAGAGTTTACGCGCTCTCCAGCGGCATGATGACGCCAAAAACTCTGTCCAATATTTTTGCACGCCGACTTATTGAAAATCCGCAGCACTCGGTCTTTTTCGTTGGTTACGCCGATCCCGAATCTCCTGCCGGTCTCGTTCGAGACGCAACGCCGGGCGGAGATGTGGTGCTCGATCCCGACGGACCGGCCCAGCGCGTGCGCTGCAACATCGAGCAGTTTCAATTCAGTGCACACGCAACGCGCGAGGCACTGATCGCTTACGCGAAGAAACTTTCACCGCGGAAGATCGTTCTCGTTCACGGCGATCCACTGGCAGTCGAATGGATGAGAGCGACTTTGGTGGCTGACCTTCCCAACTCGGAAGTCATTGTGCCGGCGCCGGGAGTCGAGTTAGAATTGTGACCGGTGAACCGTAATCAGTGATCGGATGCCGAAGGGCTGTCACAACTAATACTGTTCACCGATTACAGTTCACTGATCACGTTCCTACGAATGCGCATCGCGTCTTGGAACATCAACTCGCTGCGCCGGCGACAGGATCGCCTGTTTGCCTGGCTGGAGGCGACAAAGCCAGACGTCGTCTGTTTGCAGGAGACAAAATGCACAGATGACCAATTTCCCGTGCTCGCTTTGCAAGCAGTCGGTTATCACTCGGCTTATCACGGAGAGAAATCATACAATGGAGTGGCCATCCTTTCGAAAAGTAAGCCACGCGATGTGCGGTCGGCGCTTTGCGATGAAGTTGTCGATCCACAAGCGCGGGTGATCGCAGCAACAATCGACACCGTCCGCGTGTTTTCCGTTTACGCTCCAAACGGGCAAGCCGTTGGTTCGCCTGCTTATGAATATAAACTGAAGTGGTATGGGCGACTGCGGGATTGTCTCTTAAGAGAAGAATCTGCCGAGTTAGTGATTTGCGGTGATTTCAATGTCGCGCCGGAAGATGTCGATGTTTACGATCCAGATCTATGGCGGGGAGCAATCATGTGCTCTGATGGCGAACGGACAGCGTTTCGCCAATTATGCGAGGGCGGTTTCCGCGACACGCTACGACTGCATCACAAAGAAGGCGGCCTTTTTAGTTGGTGGGATTACCGAATGCTTTCATTTCCAAAAAATCGCGGTTTACGCATCGACGCGATCCTGGCCAGCGAAGCATTAGCGAAGAAATGCATCGATGCTGGAATCGATCGTGACATGCGGAAAGGGAAAGAGCCTTCCGACCATGCGCCCGTTTGGGCAGAGTTTGGAATCAAGTGAGACGTGATTGGTGAGAAGTGAGAGTGGATTGACTACGCAAACAAACTTCTCACTTCTCCCGTCTCACCTCTCACGTTCTACTAACGAGATCAAGGATCGTTAATGCATCTCCGCGTTTCCAATCCCCCACCCAAGCCGCTCATGATTTGGGACGGCGAATGTCATTTTTGCAAGCGCTGGATTGAACGCTGGCGCGAAATCACCGCGGGCGAAGTTGAGTATGTAACCTACCAGCAAGCAGCGAATCGATTTTCGGAAATTCCCATCGAACAATTCAAGCGATCAGTCGCTTTCGTGGAGCCAGATGGCAACGCCTTTTTTGCCGCGGAAGCTGTCTATCGCTCGTTAGGTTACCGATCTTCCAGAAGATGGCTGGCCTGGAGTTATGATCGCGTGCCTGGATTCGCAGCAGTTTCCGAACTCGCTTACAAGTTTATCGCTCGTCATCGCGGCGTCGGCTCTGCGGTGACCCGATTGCTCTGGGGCAATGATGTACGTCCGCCGACATATTTATGGGCCCGGCGCTGGTTTCTTCGTATGCTCGGCGTTATTTACTTAATCGCGTTCGTCTCGCTTTGGGTCCAAGTGGATGGG
>QHOW01000098.1 GCA_003219435.1 Verrucomicrobiota bacterium
TTGCGAATTTTGTCGGCGCTTGGTCGCGCGAGCTTCGGGTGATCGTATTCCGCAGCGAAACGCTGTTTCCAACGGACATAGCTCGGTTCTGAGAACGCGCCGCAAATATCGCCGCCGATGATTCGGGAAGAATCGCGCAATCTTCCCAGCGCCCACTCGAGATCGGCAATCGCGAAGCGGCCGCTCTCCCAGTTCGTCACGGCGTCTTCCGCGCGAAGGCAGTCGAGATCGATCGTGACGTAAACGTGTTCTCTAACGATCCTGTTTAGGAATTGTTCATAGCACTCGCGCCAATTATCGCCCAGAATAGCTCCCCGGCGTTGTCGATCTTTCGCTGGGCGATCGTCGGCCCAGGGATGAACCTCGAGAACACCCAGGCGTTCGGCGCGACGATTGCCGAAAATCTGATGGGGCCACCAGCATTCAAAATTGCCGCAACCCCAAACGGCGACATGGCACACCTGAGAAAGTTCCAGCGCGCGATTCACCCAACCGCCGCAGCCCCATTTTGGCGGGCGCACATCCCAATCCGGATGATTGTCGAATGACACGACAACAACCGGTCCGGCAACGCGGCGCAGCCGGAGGGCGGTTAAATAATGAAAGTCGCCCGACCCGTAAAGGAGAAACGGCGCCGCGAGATCGGTCTCGTGTTCGCGATAAAATTTCGCGACCAGGCGCGGCGGCGCGGAGAAGCGCAGTTGCGGCCCCCAACTGTGCACGTCAACAACCGGCAGGCCCAACGGTTCATTGAGCCAGGCTTCATCCAGATTGAGATGCAGAGCGACCGGGGAATGATTCATCAGGAAGGCTTACACCGCTTCAATTGGTTTCCGAATCCGGCTTCTTGGCCTGTCCCGTTCGCAGGAAAATTTTGCCGCTCGGGCATAACTGGAAAACTTCGCATTGACTGCAATCTGGCTTGCGCGCGTAACAACGCCGGCGGCCGTGCCAGATGAGCCAGTGACTCCAGTCCGTCCAATGCTCGCGCGGCACGAGCTTCGTTAGATCGCGCTCAATCTTTTCCGCATCTTTGTGCCTGGTCAGGCCAAGCCGCTGCGACAGTCGCGCGACATGCGTGTCCACCACGATGCCTTCATCTTTTCCGAACGCATTCCCGAGAACAACATTGGCAGTTTTGCGGCCAACACCTGCCAAGGCGCGTAATTTCTCCATCGTGTCGGGAACCTTTCCCCCATGTTCTTCCGCGATCGCGCGCATAGCCGCACGAATGCTTTTCGCCTTTTGGCGATAGAACCCTGTCGATTTGATGGCGTTTTCGAATTCGGCCTGCGGCGCGTCCGCATAGTCTTTTGCCGTCCGATATTTCTTGAACAGCGCGGGCGTGACCATGTTTACCCGCTTGTCCGTGCATTGCGCGGAGAGGATCGTAGCTACGAGTAGTTGGAGCGGATTCCGGAAATCCAGCTCGCAATGCGCATCCGGATAAACCTGCGGCCAGGCTTTGATCAATTGTTTTACCCGCTCGCGTGCAGTCATAGGCTTGGCGTTACCAGCATTCTTTGCGTTGTCATCCTGATCCCGCAGGCGCGGAAGAAGGATCTCGTAACTGATAATTGATTTCGCAATGAAATTTGTGTATTCAAAATTTCGATTGTGTGATCCCTCGCTCTGCTCGGGATGACGGGCTGTCGGCCCGGCGATTAATCGTGCGCGACGCGTTCCCGAGCTTTCATCTGGGTATCATTCTCAGGGTCTGCTATGAATTGCAATTCAACGATGTAGGAACCAGTTGCGCCACTCGCAATCGAAAATCGGCCTAGGCGGCGACCGTTTGGCTGGCTTCGCGAAACGTTTAGCCTAATGCAATTTCGATCGTCGGTATGTGCGTTTGCATCGTTGCGGGAATTGCCCTCGCCGCAACTTCGATCGCTTATTATCGAATCTTGTGGATCATCGCCGCAACTGGGCGCGAACCGCTCAAAAAGGCTGCATTCTGGGGAGCACAGGCCGCTGGCCTGTAGCATTCGGCCACTTGGCCGAATACCATGCAACGCAACCCGTGATTATGGCGCAAGCTGTTCGCGGCAAGCTGCCGCGAACTACAGGCTGGCGGCCTGTGCTCCCAGAGAAAGAAATCGCGGCCCTCCGCACGAAAGCGGCTTGCTTTCCATATGTCGCAAATGGCGTTCCTACTGTTCCGCGAAGCGATCGAGTTTCTGCGCAAGTTCGGGCGGGACGTGCGCGACGATCAAGGCGTCATTGCCTTCGTATTTCAATTCAAGCACGTGACCGACCCGATGAATCTCGGCGATCAAGGCCGACTCATTCGATGGGATGCGGAACCGAGAGCGCAACCGCCATGAACTGAGCGCGTTTTCCAGCGCCTGCACGAGTTTGTCTAGACCTTCGCCGGTGCGCGCGGAAATCGCGACGCTCCCGGGGAAGCGCGTCACATAGGACTCGGCCAGCTCCCGATTCGGCAAAAGATCGATCTTGTTGAAAACAATCAGCGTTTGTTTTCCGAAAGCGTCGAGTTCCTTGATAACAGTCTCGACCGCTTCCATCTGCTCATCCACACGGGGATGGTTAAGATCGGCAATGTGAATGAGCAGATCGGCCTCGCTGACTTCCTCGAGAGTCGCCTTGAACGATTCGATCAACGTGTGCGGAAGTTTCCGCAGGAACCCAACTGTGTCGGTAAGCAAGACCCGTTGTTTGTTAGGCAAAACGAAACTGCGCGTCGTTGGATCCAGCGTTGCAAAAAGCTTGTCCTCGGCTACGAGATCGGCACCGGTAAGCAGATTCAGCAGCGTCGATTTGCCCGCGTTGGTGTAGCCGACAACTGCGGCGACAGGCCACTGGTGGCGTTTCCGCCCTTGTCGCTGCACCGCTCGCGTTTTACGCACCGCTTCGAGCTCGCGTTCGAGCCGGGCAATCCGCTCTTGCACGCGGCGCCGATCGACTTCCAACTGTGTCTCACCAGGGCCCCGCGTGCCGATACCCCCAGTCTGACGTGACAAATGGTGCCACATCCGGGTAAGACGCGGCAAAAGATATTGCAACTGGGCCAACTCGATCTGCAAGCGGCCTTCCCGGCTGCGAGCACGCTGCGCGAAAATATCGAGGATCAGCTGCGTCCGATCGAGGACCTTGCGCGCCAACAAATTTTCCAGGTTCCGGCCCTGCGCGGGTGAAAGTTCGTCGTCGAAAATGACCGAGGTCACTTGTCGATCCTGGCAAGAGTCTTTGATCGCCTCCGCTTTGCCGCGGCCGATATAGTACGGAGCGGTCGGCTTTTGCAATTTTTGGGTAACCGTATCGACCACCTCCGCACCGGCGGAATTCGCCAGCTCTCGCAATTCGTCGAGCGAATCCTGCAAATCCCATTTCGAGACGCCCTCTTTTTCCAAGCCGATCAGGATCGCGCGCTCGTGTGTTTTGTGCGGGCGCGTCTCAATCATCCCTGTGCCCAGAAGGCTCTCGGGGCTCCGAATGCAGCATAACCCATTGCACAGCTTCGTTGTGACTGAGAAGCGATAAGTTCAGCGGTTCAAAATTAGTTTGTCGCCGAAACCAGGTCAATTGCCTTTTGGCATAACGCCGCGTCGCTTGCTGAATCGCGGCGACACATTGCGAAATCGAGATTTTGCCCGCGAGGAGTTCGCGGATCTCACGCAAACCGATCATCTGCGAGACAGTCGAAGTCACCGCTCCAGCGGCCCGCACTTCTTCGATCACCCCATTTGCGAACATAGCTTCGACTCTACGATTGATTCGTTCGTAAAGCTCGTCCCGGTCGCGAAAGGCGAAGACGCCTGTAGCCGCTTCGCTCTGCGAAGCGCGACGCGGAGCTGCCATAACACGCGCTGGCCGCGCCTCGCAGAGCGAGGCGGCTACAGCCCATTGCGTTCGCTGCTCAGAGGCGCGTTTACCGGTTGTGAGACAAATCTCCAAAGCGCGAACGAGGCGGCGACGATTTTTTGCGTCAATCTTGCGCGCGATTTCCGCGTCGAGATCGGCAAGTTGTGAGCACAACGCATCTGTGCTCAACGCATTCAATTTCGCCCGCAACTTCGGATCGACTTGTGGCAGACGTGCCAATCCATGTGTAAGTGCCTTGATGTAAAGCCCGCTTCCACCAACAATGATCGCCGGTCTCCCGCGTGAATGAATTTGATCGATGGCGTGCGACGCGGCGAGGCGAAATTTTTCCGCGTTCATCTCTTGGTGAAGCGGCGTTGTGCCAATCAAATGATGGGGAGCTTTCGCGAGCGTTGCGGCGTCGGGCTTCGCGGTCAGAAGATTGATGCCGCGATAAATTTGAAACGCGTCGGCGCTAACAACTTCACCGTGCATTTCACGTGCGACATTGGCTGCCAGCTCGGATTTACCGCTCGCGGTGGGGCCGACGATGAAGAATGTGCGTTGCATCAACCAAATAATGCGACGCTCATAGAGCGCCGCTACAGAAAACAAAATCGGGAGACGCGCGCCTAGTTGCGCCACGTCTCCCGATTGAAGCCAGAAGCCCGGTTAGCTTCGCATTTGATGTTCGCTGGATTTTGCGCCGCTCACCACCAGTCTGCGGCCGAGGAATTCCTTATCGTGTAATTCCTGCACGGCACGTTTCGCTTCCTCGATGGTTTGCATTTGAACAAACGCAAAACCCTTCGAGCGCTGGTTGTGCCGATAGCTTACTACCTCCGCGTTTTGCACATGCCCGACGCCATTGAACAACTCGAAGAGATCGCTCTCGGTGGCGTCGAATGACAAGTTGCCCACGTAAAGACGCGGCGAAGTGACTTCGACTGTTTCAGGTTTTCGTGGCGACCGCGAGGGCTGCGCACCGTTGCGCGTGGCCGTTGCGGTTTTCTTTGTGCCTGTGCCGTCTCCGAAAAATGCGGCCACCCGCTGCCAGAATGTCTTTTTCTGAGGTTTCGCTTTCTCCTGCTGACCCCGAAAGCGTTCGTGGTTGTCCCTGCGGCGGGCCCCGCCGCGCGAACGGCCTGAGCGTCTCCCACTTGAATAAGAGTTCATATTGATTTTTAAGTTTGACCCAATTGTTAAATGAGCGGAGCGCATCGATCGATGCACGGTCCGCGGCGCGCGAATCACCCAGGGTCCAATCAAACAGTTTGCAAGCACTTTGCGACGCCGCCGGAAACTCCACCTCGTTAAGCCGGAAATGGACTTGTCTCGAATCGCAAGCCGGCGTCCTTAAGCAACGAAGCACTGAAGATGCAAAAGTTCGCATCCTGGTCTCGAAAGATCTGAATCGTCGTAGAAGACGGGGGCTCGGAAGATCAAAGAAGATTCCCGACATCTCGCGGGAGTATGGCTCGCCCCGTGCGCGATTGCAAGTGGGAGGAATCACGAAATGCGAAACTTGGAGGTGGATGGAGTGGTGGAGTAAAGGCGTAATAAGCAACAGGCCATCTCCAATACTCCATTACTCCATCACTCCATTTTCATTCCTGCTTCGTCATTTTGTCGCGCAATGAGTAGAATCGCGATTTGAGATATTGCTTGGGACGCTCGTATCGGGTTGGTTTCATGAAGTGTCGCAACGCGCGTTCACCAAGCCTGGGCTCGTAACCAAATTCCGGCATGAGATCGCGGCAATGCCACTCCACCCAGCCGATTTCCTCCTCTGAAAGATCACTTTGCCAGCGCGTCAACGGTTCGGTGCTGATCCGGGAAAACGCGGTTTCCGTGGCGGAATTTCCTTCCCAGAATTTCCCGGCTTTTGTCGGCGTCAGCACAATGGCCGGATCGTATTCTATCTCGAGAAACGCGCAGATTTGCTTCATCCATTCGCCTGGCTCAAGAATAAGCTTCTCGTACGGCACAAGGAACAATGTCTTGTCCCCGTCCTCCCTTGCGCGAAGAGCCACTTTCGCCACCTCGCGCCAGTGGCTGATACAGTAGTAAGTAGAGAACGTTCCCAGTTTCCGGGTTTTTTCCAAAGCGATCTGCGCGGCGAAAATGGCGCGCGGATCACGCATCGTTACAAGAATCCTGGCATACGGAAATCGCGAATGGATCGCAGGCAGGTACTTGCGGTTAGCCGGAGTCTTTTCGATCCAACGTGTGATTGAATCGAGTGATCGGCCCAGGGTTGCGGCATACGCTTCCAGCATCATTACGAGTAAATCTCTCTTAGTGTTCGCGGGATCAAACGCCATCTGCTCAAAAGTCTGGAGAAAGCGCGAGGTGGGAAAATAGGAGTAGTCGCGCTTGCCCCATTTGCAGGGCCCGCCAAATAGCACGTTCGAGAGCGACTTCTTGGTGATGTAATCAAACTGCGCGCGGCGGCCACGCGGCGCATATTTTGTGAGGACAGTGGGGAAATAGGCGGTTTCCTCCGGCAACACGAGCAGCTCAGAATGGTTATCGAGCAACGCCACTAAAAGCGTCGTGCCGGATTTCGCCTGGCCCGCAATAAAACAGGCGCGTTGATCAAATGGCAGATCTTTCATCTTCATCTCCCACGACCCGATCGAAGAAACCATTCGATAAAACGCGGCAACCCGTCGCTGAATTGCGTGGTTGGATTGTAACCCAGTAAGTTTCTCGCCTTCGAGATGTTGGCACAAGTCAGCGGCATATCGCCGGGTTGCTCCGGAAGCTGATTGATTTTCGCTTTTCTCCCCAGCGCATTCTCGATTGCTGCGATCAAATCCTTGAGCTGAATCGTTTCGCTCTCGCCGAGATTAAAGATGTCAAAGAAGGCGCCGTCATATTTGAGCGCGGCCATCGTCCCTTGAATCACATCGTCGATGTAAGTGTAATCGCGGCGCGTCGTGCCGTCCCCGAATTGCTCGATTGGCTGGCCGGCATGGATCCGCCGGGTGAATTGATGAATCGCCAGATCCGGTCGTTGCCGGGGACCGTAAACGGTAAAATACCGCAACGCGACAACACGCATTTGATAAAGATGCGAGTAAGTCGAGCAAAGAAATTCAGCGGCTATTTTTGTCGCGGCATACGGACTGAGGGTTTGGATGAGACGTTGATCTTCAGAAAAGGGCACTGTTTTCGAGGCGCCGTAAACGGATGAGCTGGAGGCGAAGATGAATCGCTCAACGCCGGCTATGCGCGCGGCCTCGAGTAGATGCAAGGTGCCAGTGACGTTTGTGTCGTGGTAGAGTTGAGGGTGTTGGATCGATGGCCGAACGCCCGCGCGGGCGGCCAGATGTGCAATCGCGTCGAATTTCTGGCGTTGAAACACATTTCGCACCGACGCAACGTCGCGAAGATCGACATGGTAAATCTCTGTGTCCTTCGCAAAGCCGGTGATGTTTGCATGCTTGATTTGTGGATCATAAAAATCGTTGAAATCGTCGAGGATGGCGACCCCATGCCCGGCCGCGAGCAGTTTTTCGACAAGATGCGACCCAATGAAACCGGCGCCGCCTGTGACGAGAATTCGCATGCCTTGAGCTTAGCCACAGGCGCACACAGATCGACACAGATTTCGGAGTGGCGTCCGCATGTTTAGAATCGTGTTTAATCAGCGTCAATCTGTGGCCGGAATGAAATCCTGGCCTGCCGTTTCGCAGAAACGCCCTAGAATTGTCGCCAATGCAACAGCAGATACACCCAATTTAGAGCGAGAGCGGTAATAACAATGATTCGCGCGAACTTCTTTTCGGGTGCCGTCCAAAATATGATTCGTAAACGCGGCGCGCGTGTCACAAGCGCGAAGAACCCATAAAGGTCAAATGCCGTCACACCGCACAGGACCGCGAACACAAGTGGGTTCCATTTCAAGGCGGCGAGAAAATGTCCGTGAAAAAACTGAATCGCTGATCGCGTCATGCCACATGTCAGACAGGGTCGACCGGTAAGATCGTGAAATAAACAACGTGGCCACGGCAAGCCGAGCGCCAGCCAGGTCGCTGCGAGGCCGAGCGATGCCACCGAAACGCTCAGCCAGATCAGCTCGTGATCGGTTTCACCCGGACCGAGCGGCTGACGCAAGACCTGCATCACTCAATGGTGTTGCGACAGCGCTGCGATGCCGCCAAACATGATCAAAAGCAGGATCCCCGCGCCGCAGCAAACTACCAGGGGGAGCAAAACGGCGAGCACGGCGCGTCCGGTGCTGATCTCATGCGCGCGAGCGAGGCCGATGCAATTCACGACCAGTGCCCAAACAGCGGCGATCAATCCGCCACAGACCGGAATGATTTGGAGCAGACCAGTCGAGCCTTGGGAAAATGCCAGGACGCGGAACGTAGCCTCGAACGATTTGTTAGCGCCACCGACAAGCATCAAACAGAGATGAACAATCGCCGCTCCGATAAACAATGCGACAACGATGAATACCGGCACAAGGACGATAACCGCGATCGAGCCAATGCCCAGGCCGGCCAGTGCGGAGAAAGCATCTCGATGGCCCGCGAAAAGACCCATCGACCGAAGACCGAGCGAGAATAAAAGCGACGCAATTCCGCCCACGCATCCACCGACCAAGGCGTAGATGAGAGGTTCAGCCAGGCCACCCTCCGTTTTCATGGTCCTGAATGCCAGATCGGGTTTGGTCAAAACCATCGCAAGTGTCTCGATAAACCCGTTGAAAAATCCGCGTTGTTGCCGGTGCTCCCATGGCAATCCGCTCCGCGGCGCAGCAGGTTCGGTTGCCGTTGCACCTGCCTGTGAAGGCGGTGCGGCAGGCGCAGCGGCTCCCAACTCTTCAAACTGCGAAAGCGGCTTCCAACTGGGCATTCCTTCGCGCCAGCCGAGATCGCTCAACGCGAAGCGGCCGGTGCGTAGCCCTTCACGAACTTCTTCTTCAGGAAATGCGCCCAGACTCGTTGCGCCCCGGTTAACGTGAATCATTGCCATAGTGCACGCGTTTTAGTCAGGCGCGGCGCCGAGCGCAAGACTAAATGGCTACAAGAGTTAAAAGATTTACAAAGTTATAAGCGTTACAAAGGGAATCCGTTTTAACTCTTGTAACCCTTTTAACTTTGTAACTTCTTCGGCACATCCAGCGCCCGCCAGAAATACCACGCCGCGACCGAGCGGTACGGCCGCCATCTTTCGCCGAATTTCGAGAGTTGCTTCGGCGTGGGAAGTTTTCGTTTGCCAAAAGTCTTGGCGAAACCTTTGCGAACTCCGTAGTCGTCCACCGGCCAGACGTCGGGCCGGCCAAGATCGAACAGGAGAAGCATCTCGACCGTCCAGCGGCCGATGCCGCGCACCGTGGTGAGGCGCGCGATGATTTCGTTATCGCTCATCCGGATAAGTACGCGCCCGGATGGCACGGTACCGTCGATTGTTTTCGCTGCGAGATCCTTCAATGCTGCGGTCTTGGCGCGCGAAAGGCCAGCCGAGCGAAAAGTTTCATCCGGCGTCGCGAGAATTTGATCCGGATCGAGCCATTTTCTTTTGGGATAGAGCGCGCGAACGCGACCGAAGATTGTCGCGGCGGCTTTACCGCTGAGTTGCTGATAAGCAATCGATTCGGCAAGCGCGTCAAATGGACGGATGGACCACGCCGGCTTGATATTGTAACGGAGCGATCGCGCAATCAGGGCCGCTAATCGAGGATCGGTCGAGGCAAGTTGTCGATGAGCCTGCTCGTGATTCACAAGTCCTCAATTAAAATGGCGGATGCCGAATGTCGAATGGCTTCGGCAGGTTAAATCGTTGAACTGGCCTTGCTCGAACAATAGTTTTCGATTTCGTCACTAGCATGGAAACGCAACTCACATGGTTTGGTCAATCGGCTTTCAAGATCGTGAGCCCGGCTGGGAAAGTTCTTCTGATCGATCCCTGGCTCACGAACCCGGTTTACGATGGAGGCAAGGACGAACTTTCGTCGCTGAAAAATGTCGATCTTATTTTGGTCTCGCACGGGCATTCGGATCACGTGGGCAATGCGGTAGAAATTGGAAAGAAGACGCGGGCAAAGCTTGTCGCCACATTTGATTTATCCGCGGCCATGGTTGCCGGTCTGGGTTATCCGGGCGAACTCGCCGATACCGAGACCACCGGCCATTTTGGCGGCACCCTCAATCTGCTCAATGGCGAGGTAGCCGTCGCATTTGTTCCGGCGTGGCACGGGGCAGGAGTTGCGAAGGACGAAAATTCGGCGCCCGTTTACGGCGGAACTCCGAGCGGATTTGTCATCGCCATTCGCAATGGACCGACAATTTATCACACGGGCGATACAGATTTATTTTCCGACATGGCCCTGGTGTCGCAATTTAACAAGATCGACATCATGCTCGTTTGCATTGGCGACCATTTTACGATGGGACCTGCGCGCGCAGCTGAAGCGGTGAAGCTGGTCGATCCGCGTACAGTAATTCCGATGCACTACGGAACATTTCCAGTGCTGACTGGCACCCCGGAAGCGTTTAATCACGAACTGAAGCAGCGAAATCTAAAAGCCGAACTGCGGGTGATGAACATCGGTGAAACAATCACTCTGGAGAGATCATAAATTGCTTTGAGATCACTCGCTACTGGGGCGCGCCAATACGACCGTATGCAGCAATGAAGCCGATTAGGGAGAGAAAATGCCAATTCGGCAAAAGGGACAAGTTTTGGCAGCGCAATTTATACCTCAGGTTTTAGCCAACGCCGCAACGACCTTCGTCGATTCCTTAAAGCTCAGCTCGGTCTCCGAGAAGGTCCGTCGCGGACGGCAAGTCGTGCTTAAACACCGTCAGATCTACGGTGACCAATTGGCCGATCTGGCCAATTTGTATTTTCGCATGTCGAACATACCAATCCGTTTTTGGAGCAAAGCAGAAGACTGGAGGCGCTGGGAAGCGAAGTGTTTTCAAATGCTGAATGGCGACCGTTTTCGGGTTTATCCTTCGGCAGCAAAGACGGTCTGCACCGACAAACTCCCGGGGGAAAACCTTTGGGAACACATGAACCGTCGCGCCCTGACTCGGCCGATGCTGCAAGCGGCTGGCCGCGAGCTTTTCCGCGCGCATCAACTCTGGAGCGATGAATTTGGCAGCCGCTGGTCTCACGGCGACGCCACTATGACCAACGTTATTTACAACGAGAAGACTGGCCGGGCGAGGCTGATTGACTTTGAGATCGTGCACCACAAATCGCTCCCGGCGACGGCGCGGCACGCGGATGATTTGCTCGTTTTCCTGCTCGACATCCTGGCAATCGCTCCCAGCCGGCGATGGCTGCCCTTCGCACTTTGCTTCCTTAACGCGCACGGAGATGCGGATGTGATTGCCGAATTGAAAAATCAACTGGCTGTTCCGAACGGCCTCGCCTGGATTTGGTGGGGCGTTCGCACCAGCTTTGCGAAGCCGGCAAAGGTCAAACAGCGGCTGGCAAAGCTACGGGACGCGATCGACCAGCTCGCCCTTTATCGCGCCACTCCAACCAAACGAGCACGCCAGAGGCGGCGCGCTTCAATCAGTTGCCAGGAAATGAGTCCCGGGATGCCAAGGGCGAGTTCGCGCACTCTTGCGATCAGCGACAGGGCGAAGGCCGCATCCCCGGGGATGCCGAGAAGGTTGCCTACGAAAAGATAACCGCCTTCCTGGACGCCCAAACCTCCAGGAACCGCAAAAGCCGCCGACCGAATCGTCAGCACCATGCTTTGCAAGATGAGCGCGTTAACGAACGTCGCGTGAAGATCGAGCGCGTGAAGTGCGATCCAAATTTCGCCAGAGCCAGCGACCAGCGAAGTAATCGTCCACAGACAACACATCACGACCGCACGCCGCCGCGCGTAAAGGGTACGAATAGTCCGATCGAGCGTCTCTCCCCTCTGCACTAGCGATTGCCACTCCGGCGAGTTCGCCAGGCGCGCGATGATGCGAGCGAGAAAACGGAACATCCCTCGCCGTTGCACAAAGTAGAAGCCCGCGACGCCAGCAACACCGATGAGCGTTCCGACCAAGGTTGGGCGAACAAAATTTCTCTGTCCGGAAACAGTCACAAGCAATACCAGTCCCAGCACGGTAAAAGCGGCTTGTGTGAAAACTCCCAGCGTAAGATCCACGAGAACGCTTCCCGCCGCGACTGGGAGCGGCGCCCCGTTTATCGCCGCTAAACGCGCCCGGACAATGTCTCCACCCACAGCAGCGGAGGGTACGAGAGTGCTGACCGACTCGCCGATCCAACGCATCCAAAGCAGACTTCGCAGTGGCAGACGATCCGATTTCGGAAACAGAACCCACCAGGCGAGCGCGTCGAGAAATATCGGTACCGCGAAATGATAAGCCACAACTGCGACAATGGCCCAGCCGGCGGCGGCAAACGCTTTGCCAACCTGCGAGGCACCTTGATGAATAAGCAGGAAGGTAAAAAGCGCAGCTCCAGCAAGCCCCAGCAGCCATACCGTTGTTTGGATTTTACCCGGCGCTTTCATCGTCTTCCTGACCAATTCGGGCGGCCGGGACAAGATGCGCCTACGTCGCGACGAAAAGCCAACGCGCCCAGATCTGCACCGAGCGGGTCTGATCAGCCCAGGAGACTTTGCGCGGGCTGTTGTGCCGCTTCGACGCGCGCCAGAGCAGGTTCGCTAACAAGCGGCACGGCAGGGGTTAGGACCACGCTTCGTCGCATCGGCTTACCGGCAACCAAACAAAACGCCAACCAGATCATTCCGAAAAAGATCGCGGCGAGAACATCGGTTAAGAAATGCGCACCCAAGGCGATCCGGCTGAATCCGACCAAGGCGATCAACAACGCCGCGCCTGAAACTGTCAGCGTCCGCCAGCGGCGCCTCTTCATCATGGGTAAAATGAAAAGAGCGAGCTGCCCGTACAACAGCGTTGCTCCAATCGTGTGTCCGCTGGCAAAACTGTAACCCGACCAATCAACAAACCAGCCTGCAAGAAATGGGCGCGGTCGATGGACGAGGACTTTTACCAGTTCGTTGAGCAGCATGCCGCCCGGTACCGCAACGATCAATGTCACGAGCGACGGCCACCATCGCTTCCAGATAAAAAATAGCACCGCGAAAAATAACACGACGCCAATCCACTCGCTTGAGCCGAACTCGGTGAACACGCGCAGCACACTGACAAATGTGTGCGTCAAGTGCGCATGGAACCATCCCGCGACTTCGTGATCGGGTCCGGCAAGGGGGTTCGCCATGGCGAGGGCCACGCAATTCTGGGGAAGAATCAGGGGACTAGTCACCCCTAAATTTAGCCCCGATTTAATACCCGTCAAACGGGAAAAACATGCAAATCCCGCAATCGAAATGAACCCTCAATCGCCTGGATGTGCCAGTATGGAAGGCGCGAGTTCCGCGATGCGAGTGTCGATCTTGTTTATGTCGATCCGCCATTTAACTCGAACGCGGATTACAACATCCTCTTCCGCGAGTGAACCGGCGCGATGAGCCAGGCGCAATTCCACGTTTTCAACGTCGAAGCAATGCGCAGCTCTGCCACTACAGCGCTCGCGGGATCACGCTGCGCCTACTTTTACGTTCCTCTATTTCGCTCGCGGCCGACGCGATAAACTGAGGGAACCGCTAATGAATGTGTGGATGAGGCTTTGGCGTCGGAGTTGGTGTTGGCGTGGGAGTGGGAGTGGGCGTGGGCGTTGCGGTCGGTCCGCAGAAGGTGACCGTCATTGTCTGGCTTGGGGCGCCGCACGTAGTGGTGTTCACCCCGCCCCAATTGGCGTTCCCCAAATTCGGTCTGACAACCCAACCGGGATCCGGGCACGAATTGGTGTTCGTATCGCCCGACGTGTTGGCGTTGATTTCCGTACCGGGATTCTCGACGTCGTTGCCGCCGGAGTGGCCGACATTGAAAGTAACTCCGCTGACCGTCCAGGTCCCGCCGCCGCTATTCTGCAATGTCGATGCGATTTGTGGAACGATCGCCGAATCGTGGATGGTGAGCCCGGTCGTATCAAACGTTCCGCTGATGGTAACTGTATCGTAAGCCGCCGTGTTCAGGCTCGCGCGAAAACTAACCCAGTCCTGCTCCGCTTGCGCAGAAGCCTCTTGACCTTGAGTGAAGGATTCACTGTAGGTAGCGCAGGAAGGCTTGCACTGGCCCGCGCCAGCGGCGTTGAAGATACCCTGGATTTCTGTTTGTGTAAGCGCGCGGCTGAAGATTTCTGCTTCATCAATTAGACCGTTAAACGGACGGTCGATGTCCTTTTGCTGTCCGATGGCGAACCATGCGCCATCATAAGAGATCGAACCGAACCAGGGCAGGCTCGTCGAGGGTTGCAGCACTCCGTTGTAATAGACCTTTGCGTCTTCATTGGCCTTTCGGGTCGCCGCTATGTGAACCCACTGATTGAGCGGGACCTGCGCATTGACATTGGTGGTGTGCCAGGAGCCGTCTC
>QHOW01000264.1 GCA_003219435.1 Verrucomicrobiota bacterium
TTCCAAAAATGCAACCAAACGAACAATAGCGAGAGAGTCAATCTGTAGCGGCTCGTCCTCATCTTTTATCGGAGGCAAGGGAAGACGGTTGCTATCGATGTAGTCTTTAATTTTCTGTGGTATCTCCATGATTTTAGTGTGGTAGTTTGGCGACTTCGCAGATTTTAGCAACTCTCTTGCTGGACGGGCTGGTGGCCAGTTATGTCTTGCCCGAACTTGACGATTACCGCGCTCCCATCCATTCCTCGGTTGTTGCGACGGGGGAATTAGGTTCCCAAAGAGCCGCCCGCTCCGGATGAAAGCGAGACCCAATTGGGATAGAGTAATCATCTTTCTGCCCATAATCCCGCGTCCGTTTGAGCAATTTGCGGAAGGCGAGGATGGCTGGCGAGGGCTGGTGCTCAGTATCGTAAATCCGGCCGGCGAAGGCGTCCGTGAGCTCCGCAGGGTAGCGGTGATACACAAAAGTCGCGAAAGCGAACGGCTGTTCCCAGAACAGGTCGATCATGTCTTCCAGATTATCGATCCCTTTTTCGCAGAAGAGCTGGTGCTCGGCAAACGGGTTGGCTTTGTCGCGCCTCTTGCCTTCGAGATACTCGCGGACAAGTGGCGCGGCGAGTTCCGCTTCACGCATCGTGACCGTTAGGCCGAAAGAAAAGATCGGGTCGATGAAACGATGCGAATCCCCAATGCACATGAAACCTTTTCCGCAAAAGCGGCGGACCTGGTAGGAGTAGTTAGGGATTACATGCACCTTCTCGACTAACTTCATCTCCGGAATACGGCGCCGGATTTCCGGGTTGATGTTGAAAAGCTCATCGCGGAAGAATTCCTCGGGAGTTTGCTTTTTCGAAAGGAAGTCAGCCCGAGGCGTGACCATTCCCACGCTGACGACGTCCTTATCGAGCGGGATGAACCAGCCCCAGTGGAACTTCTTCGCGTAAAAGATCAGAGTGTTGTCTTTCGCAGTTTCGCCCGAGGTGCCGGAGCCGCGAATGGCCCCGGTGACCTGCGAAAAAAAGGCGACCTGCTTATCGTAGCTACCGACGTATTTTGGACCTGTCACGCGCTGGTTGGCGAGAAAGGTCGCCTGACCAGAACAATCGAGCACTATCTCCGTTTCGATATCCTCGCTTTTACCGTCCGGCCACCGAACCGTCACGCCGCGCACGGCCCCGTCGTCCAACAGTGGTTTTGTTGCCGTGCCCTGCATCACGGTTGCACCGCGCGCCTCGGCTTCCTTGAGCATCATCGTATCGAAGTCGCTGCGGCGGACCTGCCAGGTGGTCGAAAGCGCCAGATTCCAGTCCGCGTCGCGCTTCGAGACCGGGACGTACCAGCTACTGGAACCGCTCGTTCCGAAAACCCTTACGCCATGATTGACGGGATGTTCCCTTTTTACCATTTCATCCTCAAAGCAGAGCCGCCGAAGAACCTGGCCCCCCTCGCCGGTCAGCGATTCGCCAATGTGATAGCGCGGGAACGCTTCCTGTTCGAGGATCATCGGCTTGATTCCTTGCCGAACCAGAAACATCGCCGTCGCCGCGCCGCCCGGTCCACCACCGATTACTAGCACATCTGTTTTCATAATTTATTACGCGTCCACCGGCACAATGGGATGCTGAACTTAGAACAGATAACGATCGGCGACAAGGATGCCACCTAATGCTTCTGTCATACGAAGTCCTACAGGCGCCTGGCAGTGTCTGCGCGAGAAGATAAATTGGGGGCCATCTACTGGCAACTAAGGATTAGTAACTGTTTTGTTACCTTTCCTCATCAAACCCACGCCGGCGAGATCACTTTACGTGGACGGCCTCTTCCCACCGAATGGCTGCGCGAAGCAGTTCACCCTGAGAATTCACGCCGAATTTCTCTTTCGCACGAGCGCAGTAGACTTGCACCGTTTTCAAACTCAGATGCAAGTCCTCTGCGATTTGTGAGGTGGTGCGGCCCCGGCCAAGAAGCCGAAAGATTTCCAGCTCGCGATCGCTCAAGCGCTCTACTGGCGAACTGGTTGACGCCTGGTCTGATAAACTGAGTCTGCGGGCCATGCTATTCACAACTCTTTCGCTTACGTAGACGTTGCCCTCAAGCACGCGGCGAATGGCGGTAAAGACGCTTTTGGTTGTTTCGCGCTTCATGACATAACCGCGCGCGCCAGCGCGCAGAGCCCGTTCGGCATACAAAGCTTCGTCATGCATCGAGAGAACGATTAATGCAACCAGCGGAAACTGGCTGTCCAGGTTTTTAACCAATTCCAAGCCCGATTCATTCTTGAGAGAAATGTCGATCAGCGCGACTTCCGGGCAGGTTCTCGCGATTCCGGCCATGGCTCCCGCCGAGTCTTCCGCCTCGCCGCAGACCCTCAGATCATCCTGTCCGTTGATGAGATTAGTGAGCCCCTCAAGGACCAGCGGATGATCATCAATGAGAAAAATGACTGGCTTTGAGTTCATCGCGAGCAGTTTAGATCACTGTCGCTCGGAATGCTTAACTTGCAGGTTGCAATTGTTCCCCTCTCGCCATTTCGCCGGATTTCGAAGTTCGCGCCGATCAACGCTGCACCATGACGCATTAAGCGAAGACCGAGGCCCTGCGGATTCGGCAGCTTCTCCGGGAATCCAATTCCATCATCGACGATGGAAAGCATAAGTTCGGGGCCATTCGTCGCGAGTCGAATGGCGATCTGCCCCGCAGACGAGTGTTTGGCTGAGTTTGTGGCCGCCTCCTGAGCGATTCGATAAAGTTGGGTTGCAACTGCGGAATCGGGGACAAGGACTGACTCTTGTTCATCAAAAACGCAGTTAATTCGAAACCGTTCGCTGATGTCCTCAGCAAGACCCTGCAGCCCTGCGATTAGACCTTCGGCATCCAGTTCCGGCGAAAAGAAGCCCCGCGCTAAATGGCGGGTAACCTCGATCCCTTGTTCAATATAATCGACGAGTTTTTCTGCTTCAGGCACCTCTGGCGCCGCCCTTGCGGCAAGCTTTTCCTTCAGTACCTGAGCGGCGAGCGCCGTCCCAGTCAGATGCTGGCCAAGACTGTCGTGCAGATCCTGTCCCAGGCGGCGGCGTTCACGATCCGCCACTTGCGCGATCTCTCGGTCGAGTCGCTGTCGCTCCGTAATCTCGCGTTGTAAGGCCTCCGTCCGTTCATGCACGCGTCGATCCAGCTCACGCATAAGCGTTCGCAATTTCGACAACACGCTCGCAAAAAGCACATAGGATACAGAAACCGTGCCGACATTCCAGAACCGAAGAGCTGGGATTCCAGCTGCAAGGTCCGACAGCACCCATGCGATCACGCTAATAATGACAACGGCGAAACCAAGGACGAAGCTCCCAGACCACGCTGCCAGGGAAATCGGCAAAAGATAAAACAGAGCCAGCGAGCGCTCGTATCCGGTCAAATAATCTATGTATCCTACAGTCCCTACGAGCAAAACGCAGAGAACTAGCAACCCCTTACGGGAAATTGTGAAGCGGGAAAAACTGCGCCGGTTGGCTATGACGCCATCAAACCCAATCCAGCCTGGAGTCGTTCGCATTTTAGTTACCTTTTCCAGAACCCGCATTCGCCCGATCTTTTCAAACTTGCTATTCTCCGAGTAACATATTGAACTTGCTGATTAATGCGACCTCTGGCTTTTCGCAGTCTTCGGAGAGGCTAAAGATTACACGCCAGTCAGCGTAGTTTTGCAGCGAAACTTATCGCACAATCGGCATTTTTTTCGCTGACTGTTAGAGGAGTTCACGTTTCATAGACAGAGTGTAAGGTCAATCTGGAAACATTCAAAAATCGAATCGGCCTGACGCGCTTTTGTTTAACATCACATCCTCAAGGCCGAATCGCCGGAGCACCTGGCCAGATTAGCCGGTCAGCGATTGGCGGTCGCCGCGCTTTTCGGGCTCGGGGCGCGACCGCGTGGCGCCGACGTTGAAGAGGGCGGAATGCCCTTGACGAGAATGACCGGAAAAGACATCTTTGTCGTCGCCAATTCTCAAGGAGCTTGGTAGACTCTCTTCGAGGAATGCCCTATAAAAAACACCCGGTGATTATCCTCGGCGGCGGCCCCGCGGGCGCTTGTACGGCGATGTATCTGCTGCGACGTGGCATCAAGCCGGTGATCGTCGAGCGAGACGCGTTCCCACGCTATCATGTCGGTGAATCTCTGACCGGCGCGACGGCCCTCGCACTGAAAGAACTCGGGCTGGGGCCGGCGATCGAAGCGCAGAATTATCCGGTGAAACACGGTGCTAATTTCTATGGCCCGGATGGGAAAAACGACTTCTGGGTTCCGCTCGTCCGGCGGGACGAGAACGAGAACCAAGTCCCCAACTATACCTGGAACGTTTTGCGCAGCACGTTCGACAAGGTCTTGTTCGACGCCGCTCTTGAGCGGGGCGCCGAATGGATCAAAGCCACTGCGGTGGCGCCCATCTCCAAAGATGACGCGGTTATCGGCCTGACCATCCGCACGCCTGGAGGAGCCGCGGAAAACCTCCACTCAGACGTGCTCATTGACGCCTCGGGCTGTGCGACTTTTCTTGCCAACCATCGCGTTACCGGCCCCAAGATTCCCGGCAACTCCGACAAACAGATCGCATTGTTCACCCTGTTTGCCGGAGGAATCCGCGACAACGGCCCGGAATTATCCAAACAACCCGGTAACACGGTGCTCTTCTATCAAAGGAAACATCACTGGGCTTGGTTCATCCCAGTCACCGACGAACTGACCAGCGTCGGAGTCGTGTTTCGCACCGA
>QHOW01000054.1 GCA_003219435.1 Verrucomicrobiota bacterium
CTCGTCAAGGTCGCCCGAAACACCACAGAGCCAAAATTCGGCCCGTAACCGGGTTAAAAGCTGTGCCTAAACCTCTCGCTTTGGATTAGTCCAGGGCCGAGTACGGGAGACTGCCGCAAATTGGTTGCATAAATTCGATGCAACCGCCTCATTCATAAAGACAACAGGAGGTTTACGTCAGTCGTCGCGTATAAACCAGCGTTCGGTAAACTTGCCCCTTTTGGTGTCTCAATCGTGGGGGCCCGAATCCCCTGACGCCAAGAACGAAGGGTGGGAATTCCGATCCTTTCCTAGATTCTAGGCTTTTGGCGTTCCTTTACGCCTGCCGCGCCGTTTTGGTCCCGATAGGTCTCCGGTCGAAACCGGTTCGGTGGCTCCGGCGGCGGGCATCAATCGCGCCAGATCGAACTCCGCGTGTAATAGCTGGGCCGCGCGTTCCGCGTCTTTTTCGTCGATGATGACTGCGATTTTAATCTCGGAGGTGGAGACCAGTTGGATGTTGATCCCGCCCAGACCCAGGCATTCGAACATTCGCGCTGCAACGCCGGAATGCGACCGCATTCCGATCCCGACGACGCTCAGTTTGGCCACGCCGCTTGCCGTGTTCAAGCGCCTGGCGCCGACTTCGCTGACGACCGGCATCAGAATTGTTCGGGCATTTTCCAATTCATCCTCGTGAATCGTAAACGAAACGTCGGTTGTTCCGCCGCTCGACGCGTTTTGCACAATCATGTCCACGATGATGTGCGCGGCGGATATATTCGAAAAGATTCGGCCGGCATTGCCAGGTTCGTCCCGCACTCCTGCGACCGTGAGTTTGGCCTGATGGCGGTCGAGACTGATTCCACGAATCACTACGTCTTCCATGCTGGGCGTCTCTTCTTTCGCAATTGTTCCGGTGCTCGCTCGGAGACTTGACCGCACCTCGAATTCAATCCCGAATTTCTTTGCAAACTCCACCGCACGCGATTGCATCACCTTCGAGCCCGCGCTCGCCATCTCGAGCAACTCATCGTAGGCGACCTCGTCGAGTTTTTTTGCGCCAGTCACTACGCGCGGATCGCAGGTGAAGACACCATCGACATCGGTAAAGATCTGACACACATCAGCATTCAAAGCGCCGGCTAACGCAATTGCCGTCAAGTCCGAGCCGCCCCGGCCGAGCGTGGTCGTTTCTCCTTCAGGAGTCTGACCCTGAAATCCGGCGACGATGACGATATAATCATCCGACAGCAGCTCATGAATCTGCTTTGGACTGATATTGGCGATCCGCGCCTTGCTGTGATTGCGATCGGTTAAGATTCCTGACTGGGCACCCGTTAACGAAATGGCTCTTCCGCCAAGTGCGTTAACCGCCATCGCCGTCAAGGCCGTGGCGGCGTGTTCCCCAGTTGCGAGCAAGATATCGAGCTCGCGCTCGGCTGGGTGCGGCGATATCTCGTGCGCGAGCTTGATCAATTCATCGGTCACGCCTGCCATTGCCGAAATCACCGCGACGACCTGGGAACCTTCGCGCTGCGTTTCGACAAGACGCCGCGCGACGTTACGGATTCGCTCCGGCGTTCCGACGGAAGTGCCACCGTATTTTTGAACAACCAGGCGCATGTCAAATGCACATTAAACCGAAGAAAACGCGAACCGCGAAGGTTTTTGGGAAGTTGACCTATCAGCAGAATCCAATAGAGGAAACCAAGGTCCGCATTTCTTTGTTGAAGCTAGGTTGGCGCCTTGCGTGTCTTTGGCGGATTACCCACCTTTCTCATGAGCCGCGGCCAGCGTCGGCGGCTACAGTTCAAGAGCGCGTCGGACGGCATTCAGAGTCGCGGCGACGGGTTTCAATTCTCTCATGCGCTGCATAATTACATCGGCATCTTTCAATCCGTGCCCTGTAACCGTGCAAACAATCCGGCTCTCTTCCTGAATTTTTCTGAATGAATACACGGCCTCGTTTGAATCGCAGCATTTCAAAAGTCCGCCAATGGCGGCCGCGCTCGCTGGTTCGACAAAAATGCCTTCGTGCCGCGCCAGCCATATCTGCGCATCGAGAATTTCCTCATCAGTGACAACATCAACTGCGCCGCGCGATTCCTCGATCGCCGCTCGCGCTTGTTTCCAACTGGCGGGATTACCAATTCGGATGGCCGACGCGATCGTCTCAGGTTCCTCGATGATCCGGTTATGAAAAATCGGAGCTGCGCCAGCGGCTTGAAAGCCAATCATCGCAGGTAACTTTGTCGACCTTTGACGCGCGTGATACTCTCGATATCCCGTCCAGTACGCCGTGATATTTCCCGCGTTGCCCACGGGAAGCACGTGATAATCGGGCGCGTCCCCAATTTCATCGACGATCTCAAACGCGGCAGTCTTTTGTCCGGCGATCCGATCCGGGTTAATCGAATTCACGATGACAAAATCGCCGCGCTCGCCCAGCTCCCGCACAATCCCGAGCGCATCGTCAAAGTTGCCGTCAATGGCAACGATTTTTGCGCCGTAAGCAAAAGCCTGCAGCAATTTGCCTCTCGCAATCTTTCCCGCCGGCAAAATTACCGAGCAGGAAATTCCCGCCCGCGCTGCATAAGCAGCCGCGGAGGCAGAAGTATTTCCGGTTGAAGCGCAGATAAGCGCGCGTGCTCCGCGTTCCATGGACATGGACGCAGCCACTGTCATGCCGCGATCCTTGAACGAGCCCGTCGGATTAACGCCCTCGTTCTTGACAAAAACACGGCAGCCGCGGCCGACGCGTTTACTTAGTTCCGGACAAAAGATCAGCGGCGTGTCCCCCTCACCGAGCGAAATGACCGGGGTTTTATCGGTAATCGGAAGGAAATCGCGATACCGTGCGATGACTCCCCTGCCCCGCTTAAATTTCATTGGCTCGAAGCGTTGTAGCCACGGCACTGTGTCGCCGTGTTGTGGGAACAAGAGACAAAGCGCCTCGACACAGCGAGGCAGCTACGACGTTTTAATGTCGCGGACATGCTTGCAAAGAGTGCCCGAATCTCTTTCCTTTAGCAATCCGGCGGCTGCCGGACTTATTCGTAGAAGATCGCATCGTATGGGTTCGCTCGACAAAGAAACCAAGTTTCGCCTTCTCAAAACGATCTTGGAAAGCCGCCATGCGGATCTGCGCGAGCAGAATTTAAATCGTCAGGGCAAAGGACATTTTCACGTTTCCGGAATGGGCCACGAGGCGCTCGCAGGGGTTTCAATCCAGACGGAGCCGGACGATTACATCGTTCCGTATTATCGAGATCGCGGTCTAGTTCTCGGGCGCGGGATGACGACGCGCCAGCTCGGCCTCGAATATTTCGCCAAGCGCAACACCGGAAGCGGCGGCCGACAAATGCCGTCCCATTACAGCAATGCGGACTTGCACATCTGGAGCGTGCCAACGCCGACCGGTTCGCAGCTGCTTCCCGCTTGCGGAATTGCCTGGGGAATTCAGCTGGATGGCAGGAAGAACTTGGTCGTAACGACAGTGGGCGATGCCGCGACGCGCCAGGGAGATTTTTTTGAAGCGATCTGTTTTGCCAAAGAGAAGAAACTTCCCATGCTTTTTCTGGTCGAAGACAACGCTTATGGCATCAGCATGCCGACGCGCAAAACTAATCCGCTCGCTTTGAGTGTTCTCGAGCCTGACAACTGGCGCCGGATCGACGGACAAAACGTGCAGCAGATTTATGACGCCACAACAGAAGCATTCGCGAGGATTCGCGCGGGCGGCGGGCCATTTTTTTTCTGGATCAGGATGGAGCGCCTCTCCAGTCACACCAGTTCGGATGATCAAAAACTTTACCGGAGCGAGGAAGAATTACGGGAACTGGAGAAATTTGATCCGCTCAAGTGCTGGAAAGATCAACTGATTGAAGGAGGCCTGATTACCGCGGAAGAATTCGCGAAGCTCGATAGTGAAGTCAAAGAGCGTATTCGGAAAGAGTACAGCGAAGCGGAAAACGCTGAGGACCCAACCCCTAACGAGCTGCTTGCCAATGTCGCCAAGTCGCCGCCTCAGATCGACAAGGAAATCCTGCCGCCGGGCAAATATCGCATTGGCGACACAGTGAATAAAACATTGCGCGCCGGTCTCGAAGAAGACCCGCGACGCGTCATTTTCGGCGAAGACATTGAAGATCCGAAAGGCGGCGTGTTTCGGCTTACCCAGAAGCTCTCAACCGAGTTCCCGAAGCAGGTCTTCAATTCGCCGCTGGCTGAATCGACCATTCTCGGTGTTGCGTGCGGTTTAGCTGCGTACGGGAAGCGTCCGGTCTTCGAGCTCCAGTTTGTTGATTTTATTTATCCAGGCTTCAACCAACTCGTTACCAACATCTCGAACCTGCGCTGGCGATCATTTGGCAACTGGAAATGTCCCGCCGTGATTTATGCGCCCTACGGCGCCTATCTTCCCGGGGGAAGCTTGTGGCACAGCCAGGCAAACGAGTCGGTGTTCGCGCATTATCCCGGTCTGAGCGTCGTTGTTCCCAGCACGCCCGAGGACGCGGCCGGCTTGTTTTGGACAGCGATGCACGCGGAGGATCCGGTGATCTTTTTGATTCCCAAACATCTGCTTTGGGCCGAACACGAATACGCGGAGTCAATTCGCGCCGTCCCGCTTGGGAAAGCGCGCAAGGAACGTGAAGGCTCGGAGGTGACACTCGTCGCGTGGGGAAACACGATGGAGAAATCTCTGGAAGCCATCGCACAACTCGATAGTGAAGTGAGCGTTGAGCTGATCGATCTGCGTTCAATCGTCCCGTGGGACAAGGCTGCGATCGAACAATCGGTGTATAAGACCCGCCGGCTCGTTGTCATCCAGGAAGACACGGAAAACTGCAGTGTGGGTCAGATGATTATTTCCCACATCACCAGCATGCCAGAGCTTTGGAAAGAACTGCTCAGCCCGCCGATCCTGGTAAGCAAAGCTAACGTCATGATCGGCTACAACCCCATCTACGAATACGCCGCATTGCCAGACGTGGCGCGCATCGTCGCCGCGATCAGGCGTTCCCTTTCGACGACAACTTTTCGCACAGAATCTCCAATCATTCGCGAAAAGAAGACAGCAGCTGTCGTTGACCGTGGCGCCCAGATTGTAGGGCCCGCCCTCGCCCAACGGAGCCCAGCGCCCTCGGCTGCAACCCGTGCGCAAACCATCACCGTGCCTGTAATGGGCGAAGGAATTCGCAACGCAAAGATTGTTTCGCTTTTGAAAAGACAGGGTGATCCCGTCGCGTTAGACGATGAGTTGTGCGAAGTGGAAACCGACAAAGCGGTCTATCCGCTCCAATCATCGTTCGCCGGCGTGATGGGCGAATGGAAAACAAAAGTGGGCGACACGGTCGAGATCGGCCAGGAACTCGGCACAATCGTTATTGGTGAACCCTCGTTGGCCGATCAATTCCAAGCGGCTGCAAAAACGTCAGCCGATGGTGTAGACGCGGCTGTCCCCAGTAAGGAGCTGCTGGTTGCGCCCGAGGACAGGCGCCACTACAACATTGCCCCGGCCCTTTCGCCTACGATTACGCGCAAGCTCAGCCACGTTATTGCTGCTAATCTGCAGATCGATGCGCGCTGGGACGCGATTCGAAAAGCCCGCGATGCGGCGAAAGGAAAAGAGGGCAAGAATGCCCCCTCTCTCTCCGTGATGATTGCATGGGCAGTGCTGCGGGCCATGGAAAAACACCCGCCATTCCGGCGACTAATTCTGGAAGACGATCAGATCATCCAGAACGATGATTTTGATCTCGGCATCGCGGTGGCGCTGGAAGGCGATCGTCTCGCGACGGCGGTGATTGTCGATGCGAACAAGAAAAGCTGGCCTGAATTCGTTAGCGCTTACAACGAAACCGTCGGTGCCACGCGCAGCGGTCGTGTTGACGCCATGAACGCGCCAGTTGTAATCACGAGCCTGGGCGCGTTTGGGGTAAAAGCCGGTGCGCCCATTGTTGTGCCGCCATCAGTTGGAACGCTCTTCGTCGGAACAGCGCATCGTGAGCTAATTCCAAACGGAAAGAAAAACGAAACGGCGGAAGTCGTCACGCTTTCGCTCACGTTTGATCATCGGGTTGTTAATGGGGCCGGTGCCGCCAGTTTCGTGCACGAAGTCAAAGAGCAAATCGAGCGATTCAAAATCCCCGCGGCAAAGGCAGACGCGATCCCGACTTAACGTTTGCGGGTTCTGCGACGCTTCTGGCCATCGAGCAGGGAGGCCCGCTCGATTAGCACGGCGCTTATGTGGGCGGGATGTCTTTAGGATCATTGGGATCAATCACAACGACGAATGAGCCCCTGGGCGCAACCATGATGAAGTCCGGATGCGGCACCTCGTAAGTTTCTCCGCTTACGGTGTGAATTTCGTACGGCACGAACGGGACGGCATGATTGAATTCGCGGATAGAGTCGATGACCACGAAAAACTCATACGTCTGAAGCACCGGTTTTATCAAGGCTCACGCGCCCTCTACACGTCGCTTCGCGTGTTTGGACTACAGCGCGCACCGAGTGACGCGCCGGCCCACACGTAGGGCTAATCATCGGTCCGCCCCTTGCGTGATCGCTCCGTCCAAGTTGCCGCATCTGGCCGGATGAGCCAAACTTCACGACACATGACCTTTGAAGTTCGACGTATGATTGGCGCTGATCATCCCAGCTTGCCCGGGCATTTCCCCGGGGCAGCTATTGTGCCGGGCGTAGTGATTCTCGATGAAATCGTCGCAGCTTTGGCCGAGTGGCGTGAAGGTTCTCACGTTACCGTCATAAACGCAGTCAAGTTTCTCGCGCCCTTAAAACCTGACCAGCCATTCATTATCTGTCTTGCTGCGAACCAGGAAGCTGAGGGTGAAGTTGCTTTCCGCTGTCGCGTCGAAGACCACGTGATAGTTGAAGGTCGACTTCAGGTCCGTTACGGATCAAACTGATTTCGTGAACGCGGCAACGTCTGACGCGCCTGCATTTAAAGCTCCGCCGCGCGATCCGCGCCTGACGTATTTGCTCAAAGATTACCCAGCGCCAGTGTTCAGCGAACAGCTGTATCAAAGCATCGAACTGATGGAGCGATACAGCATCGACCTGGCGATCGATTTGTTGCGCCGCCTGGATGTGATCGACCAACTTGACGAGTGGCGATCGGCGGATGAACTCTGCCACGCGCTTTCTTTTCAGCCGCGTTTCAGTTTCGCCTTAAGTTGGATTTTGGAGCGGCTGGTCGAGACCGGTTGCATCGAGATGCGACTCGACGGTAACACCCGCTCGTATCATCTGCGACGTGCGCCGTGGGAACCCGACCTTGCGCAGTTGCGTGCGGTCGGGCTCAACATTGATCGCGGTAACGCGGCGACTTTGGATTTATTGGATCATGCAGCGAGCCTCTATCCAGCCGTCGCTCACGGCGAGCAGAGCGGTGATCACAACCTGATCGGACCGCAAGGAATAGGGCTGTGGCTGAATTATTTTGACAACGGCAATTTAACTTACGCTGTGAACAACTGGATCAGTGCGGTGCTTGCCGCTGATCGTCTGTCCACGCTGTCCCGGCTGCGGATCTTAGAAGTCGGCGCCGGTTCTGGTAGCGCCAGTGAAGCCTTGCTTCGCTGTTTTGGCGAACGCGGGCTTCTGCCGCACATCGAACGCTACCTCATCACTGAGCCGAACGCGTTTTTCCGGCGGCGTGCTCAGCGCGAATTGGCAAAGCAATATCCCGACCTGGCGCTGGAATGGGACGCACTCGACATCAATTCACCATGGGACACTCAAGGCATTGCTTCCGGCGAGTTCGATCTTGTATACGCCGTCAACGTGCTGCACATCTCGAAGGACCTTTTGTTTGCCTTAAATCAGGCGCGCTCCGCCCTGAAGGGCGATGGCTGGCTGGTGATCGGCGAATGCCTGCGGCCGCATGACAACCAGCCTATCTACCCGGAGCTGATGTTTCAGATTTTGGAGAGCTTCACCGAGGTCCAGATAGATCCGGAATTTCGCCCGAATCCCGGCTTCCTTACTGCAAATCACTGGCGCCGCGCATTTACGCGCGCAGGTTTTGAGGGCGTCGGGGTCGCGCCAGATATCGATGGCATTCGTGAGATTTATCCGCATTTTTTCACCGGCGCCATTTGCGCACAAAAGCACTGCCACCACAAATGACCCCGCAACCTTTCGGGGCTGAAGCTTTGGTCGCGCATCGTTGGGGAGACCTGCCGGAGCGCGGCACGCCTACCTCGCTGCGGTTGATCGCCTGGATCGCCTTGCGAATCGGACGTTGGACGACAAGGTTGCTGTTGTATCCGATCACCCTGTATTTCGTAATCAGCGCGCGTAAAGCGCGGCAGGTATCTTACGAATACTTAAGACGCGTCCGCGACCGTCCTGCGGCCTGGTGGCATGTCTTTCGCCATTTTTATTGTTTCGCTGCCACGATTTTAGATCGCCTTTATTTGCTAAGAGGCGAGTTTGAGCACTTTGACGTGACTCTTCATGAGAAGGAGATCCTGCTTCGGAAAATCGAAAGCGGCAAAGGCTGCATCCTTTTGGGTTCGCATTTAGGCAGCTTCGAAGTATTGCGGACGCTCGGCGTAACGCAGCAGAACTTTCTGCTCAAGGTGTTGATGGACACCGCGCACAACCAAAACATCACGCGCTTTCTCGATTCGCTTAACAAGAAAATCGCTAGCACCGTCATCGTGCCGGACCGGCCCGATACCTTGCTGAGAGTCAAAGAGAGCCTGGATGCGGGTTTCCTCGTTGGCATGCTAGGCGATCGCGTCTCGAGCGGCGACAAGACAACGCAATGTCAGTTCCTGGGCGCGTCGGCTACATTTCCGGCCGGCCCGATCCTGCTTGCCGCCATTATGCATTGCCCGGTTATCCTGTTTTTCGGTCTCTACCGTGGCGGGAAGCGCTACGAAATTTATTTCGAGCATTTTGCCGAGGAGATCACTTTGCATCGGGACCGGCGCACGGAAGACGTTCAGGATTGGATGCAGCGCTATGCTGAGCGGTTGGAGTATTACGCGCGCCTTGCGCCTTACAATTGGTTTAATTTCTACTCGCTCTGGGATCAACCACCGCTCCGTGAAAGTTCTAAAAATGGTCAATGAACTCCCGATTAACAAAGCGGAAATCCGCACGCTCATTCCACACTCCGGTTCGATGTGTTTGTTAGATGGCGTAACCGAGTGGGATGATCGATCGATTATCTGCATTAGTAACACGCATCGTAATCCGGTCAATCCGTTGCGCCGCGATGGACGGCTATCGGCGGTGCATGCGTTCGAATATGCTGCCCAAGCCGCTGCCGTGCATGGTGGATTGCGTGCCCGCTCGGTCGGCCTGACGGCGCCACCTGGCTATCTGGCCGCGCTGCGAGATGCGCGCTTGCACGTGATGCGTCTGGATGACGTCGCTTCACCGCTTCAGATTTGCGCGCACCGCTTGTTTGGAGAGACGGCGAACACTGTGTACGAATGTCAGGTTTCAGCCGGCGATGTTCTCCTGGCCGAGGGACGCATTACCATCATGCAACGCGCGTGATCGGCTGTAGGGCAGGATCGCTGATCCCGGCCACACAAGCTATCTGGCAAATGAGCACTGTAGCCGCGACTCTGCCTGTGCAGAAACGTAGCGCGAGCGTTTTGCTTGCGAGTCTCCAATGCATCCTGGAAGGTCGTGCGACCTTACATCACGATGCCGCCGTCGACGCAGAGCACCTGACCGGTAATGTAATTTGCCTCCGCTGATGCAAGGAACGCCACGGCACTGGCGATTTCTTCGGGCGTGCCCGTTCTGTCGAGCGGAATTTTCGAGTGAATTGTTTTCTTGATTTCGTCCGCGAGTCCGGCGGTCATGTCCGTGGTGATGAATCCCGGCGCCACCGCATTGACGGTGATATTGCGGCTAGCCAATTCGCGAGCCAGCGACTTGGTGAAACCGATCACTCCGGCTTTGCTCGCTGCGTAATTTGTTTGCCCGGCATTGCCAATCAGCCCGATCACCGAGCTGATGTTAATGATACGGCCGCCCCGCTGTTTGGTCATCGAGCGAAGAATCGATTGGGTAAAACTAAACGCGCCGCGCAAGTTCGTGCTGATAACCGCGTCCCAATCTTCCACTGACATGCGCATTGCCAGCGCGTCGCGGGTCACGCCGGCGTTGTTCACCAAAATGTCGATCCTGCCGAAGTCTTCGAGAATCTGGGCACCAACTTTTTGCACCGCCCCATGGTCAGCGACATTCACCGCGTAAGCTTTCGCTGCATTCGGGCGAATTGCATTAATTGCATCGACAGTATTTTTCGCATTCGTTTCTGTCAGGCTCACGCACGCTAGGCACGCGCCCTCGTTTGCCAAGCGCAACGCGATCGCGCGCCCAATCCCTCGCCCCGCTCCGGTCACAATCGCAGTTTGGTTTTCGAATCTCATAGAGGTGCTGACTCAGAGAGTAACGAACGATCTTATGATTTGTCGAGCGGTAGCCTTATTTACTGGGCCGGCGCGAAGCGAAATCAGCTTTAATCACTTCCATGGCGGCGTCCCGACCGCTGAGCCACATTTCGGCCGTCATCGGAGCATGCAATTGTGGGTCCAATGAATCGACTCGGGCATCCAGCCGATCGCTGCGGAAAAGGTGTACCGGCTCGTGATTACATAAATCCGCTCGCGAACATTTGCTGTGAGAGCGCGCGCTAAGTCTCGCGTTTGATCAATATTGCCGCCAATATCGAACCGAAGATCGAGCACCAGATTCTTCGGCTCCGGTTTTTTCACCTCATCGTGCACCCGCGTCACAAATTGAGAAATTTCCCGCCCCTCCGTATCAGCTGTCGAGTTTGCCCGGAACTGCACATAGAGGCCATCGATCTCCGGCATTGGAGCGATACGAAAGAACTCATCGCCCTGCTGCAAATAGAACGGCTCGTTCGCAATCCTGATCGCAGTGCCCCAGCGATGTTTCGTTTCGTCCGGAGTCAGTTCACCCGACCAAAGACGTACCGGACCCAACCGCTCAGGCATGGAAGCTTCGGGAAGAAACGCGATCTCACACCTAACGTGGCGACGATCGCGCAAAACCAAACTGAATCGAAGTCGATCGGGCGCCTGCGCCACGCCGAGTGCGCGAAGCAAACCAGCATTCTCAATGAGCCAAACTGTATTCCATCTTTAGTAACCATCGATGCCACCGGACGTTTTGCGAAGCGCACAAGGAGTTCGTCAATGCTTAAGCCTTCGATGCTTGTCACATTTGCGCCAAGCAGTTCACCGTATTCTGGCCCCGCCCGCGCAATGATCATTCCATCGGGGAACCAGATAATCCGAAACGGTAGCTTGTCTTGCGGTCTCCAAACATCAGCCTCGCCAAACCTCAGAGAATCGTGAGCGTTACGCGCGAAGGCGGCAATTTGGAGCAAACTGACGAGGAATTTCTCTTTCGAAGGCGCTTCAGATTGCGCCTCTAGTTTATTAAATGAAGGCAAGCGCTTCGCGCCGATTCCCAGATGAAAACGCTTTGCTTTCCAGGACGTAATTTCTCTTAGCAAACTCAAGATCTTCAATCTGCGACGGACTGAGCGCAGCACTACATGAGAAACCCAAAGTCACCCAAAGAATCGCGACCGGGCCGAGCTGGCAGCTTAGTTTCAATACTCGCAATTAAATCAAATCGTTACCAGCCGCATTCTTCGATGTAGCGAAGATGGCCAGGAAAGCGACTTCAATGGCGAGCGCTTCCTGGGTATTTCGACCAAGATGATCGCGCAACTTCTCAAGACAACGGATGCGTTGCAAAATTTCGGCAGCTGTGAATCGGCTTGCGAGTTGGCCGGTTTCCTTTCTTGCGCTGGGCAGATTACGGCGCTCTACATTGTTACTCGACCGAAGAACGTCAGACCACCAGGCGAATAACGTTTCGATCAATCCGGCGCGCCGTTGCAGGTAAAGACTTTCCGTCAGCGCCTTGTAGTATTGCTCGCGTTCTTCCAGCCAGATGCCATCGGTGGCATCCCTGTAGCGCACCTGTTCCTTTTTCAATGCCTCGTCTGTTTCGCGCTTCGTTTGCTCGCGAATCGCACGGAGGAGACGCTGAAATTCCTGAGCAAATCGATACGCGTACTCAATATTCCAGTTCTGCACGCGGGCGGATTGCTGCAGAAGTTTCACCAGCTCTTCTTCTTCTGCAGAGTTGCTTTGACGCTGGTGGTGCGGGGCAAGCGGAATTGCGATGCACCGGGAAAGAATTGTCTCCGGCAGAGCCTCGGGTAAGGCGCTTAGAAGAAGCAGCAGGGAATCTTTCGGCGGTTCTTCCAGTGTCTTCAGAAACGCGTTCGCCGCCTGCGGTTGAAGCCGATCGGCATCGGAAATAATCACGACTTTGCGCCGGCCATTTGAGGCGCGCATTTGCAGCGCATGCTCGAGATCACGAATCTGCTCAATAACAATGCGCCGGGATCTCGATTCGGGTCGGGCGACGAAAATCTCTCGAGCTTTCGCGGAGAAGACGTCGTTCACGTTTGTCCCGTTTACGAGGCTCGAGAGCTCTGCCGCCAGCATCTGTTTTCCGCTGCCGGGCGGTCCGGAAATCAAATAGGCGTGCGCGAGCCGGTTTTGATCGTGGGCGCGTCGCAGATAGCCGAGCGCTGCGGTGCGGGAAAAAGCCATGTTGATCAGAGGTCGGAGGTCAGTCGTCAGTCGTCAGGTTTGGAAAACGCGAGCAAAGCGTTTTCCAAATGTCGTTTTCTATTTCGTCCGCTTCGCGTGAGCCGTCGATCAGCGTAATGCGATCTGGTTCGTGCCTGACCAAGTCTCGATACGCTTCACGAACTTGCTCGTAAAACTCGGAAGGTTGCTGTTCCATCCGGTCCGCTCTGCGCGGTTGTTGCATCCTGGAACGCGCGGTTTCTGCGTCGACATCGAGCACGAAAGTGATGTCGGGGACGCAATCGCCGACCGCGAATGCATTCAGCCGTTCGACAATTTCCCGGTCTAATCTTCGCGCTGCGCCCTGGTAAACAGTCGTGGAATCAAAGAAACGATCAGCGATCACGCAAACGCCACGCTCCAACGCTGGCTTAATCATCTCGCGAACAAGCTGGCTTCGGCTGGCCTCAAACAAGAGCAGTTCGGTCTCCGACGTCATGCCGGCGTTATGCGGCGCAAATTGAAGAAGCTCGCGAATCGATTCGCCAACGGGAGTGCCCCCCGGCTCGCGGGTCACCAGAAATGGAATTCCCACGCGCTCCAAACATGCCGCGAGCCTCTTCACTTGTGTGGACTTGCCGCATCCCTCAGATCCTTCAAACGTGATGAATGGCATCCGCGACATGATGTCGATTGTGAAACAAGCCGGTGCAATTGTCGAATACGTCGCCGCTGGAACATAGACCTGTGGTCCGTGCGCCCAACGGAGTTGCATTCCACTGTCTCGTCCCAGCTTGGTGGTCTGTGCTACTATTACGAATGAAGAACTTCTGGCTGGTGAAACAGGAACCGAGCTCGTATTCGTGGCCGGATTTTGTGGCCGAGGGGGAAACAGCCTGGACAGGGGTTCGCAATTACACCGCGCGAAATAATCTGCGCAAAATGAAAAAGGGCGATGAAGTGCTTTTTTATCATACCGGAGAGGAGAAAGCGGTCGTCGGTATTGCCAGGGTTACACGACCGGCTTATCCCGACCCCACGGCAAAGGAGGGAGACTGGAGCGCCGTCGATCTAGCGCCAATCAAATCTCTGCTTCGGCCAGTAACCCTGCGCCAAATCAAAAGCGAGCCTCGGTTGAAACAGATTCCGCTCGTCCGACAATCGCGTTTATCGGTTATGCCGCTGGCTAAAGCGGAGTTTCGCGAGATTGTGAAGATGGGCATGGGATAGGTGGATCGGCCGCACGGGCAGGCGATTCACCTGCTCGAAGTTGCCTTGTTAGGAGTGCACCGAGGCCGAAAAAATACTACAAAAGAAGGCACAATGGAATCGGCAGCGACAATGGAATTTTTGCCAGTCGTGGCGGCGCCGGGCGTCTCCCGCGATTTTCTGGTGGTTTCGATCCACGATGTGGCGCCTTCCAATCGCGAACTCGTTGATGAAATGATCACCATCCTCGGCCATCGTGGCGTGCGCGTTTGTTCTCTTCTGGTTGTGCCCGATTATCACCATCAGGGATTGTTCACAAAAGATCCACAATTCGTGTCGTGGCTGCGGGATCTAGAATTGGATGGTCATGAGGCTGTCATCCACGGCTATTTTCATGAACGTCCTCGTCGCCGGGAGGAAAGTTTGCGCGACAGATTTCTGACGAGATTTTACACGCATCATGAAGGCGAATTTTACGACCTTGATTATGAAGAGGCTCTCCGCCGAATCACCAATGCGCGCGATGAATTTCGTTCGGCTGGTCTAACCCCACGCGGCTTTGTCGCGCCCGCCTGGCTGCTTGGCGAGGAAGCCGAACGCGCCGCGCGTGATGCCGAATTGGAATACACCACACGATTGCACAAAGTATGCGATCTGCGTTCGGGCGAAGAGTTCGCCGCGCGATCAATTGTCTATAGCGTCCGAGCCGGTTGGCGACGCGCGCTGAGCCGTGCTTGGAACGCGCCGCTCTTCGGGCTTTTGCAGAGCAGTCCGCTCTTGCGCATCAGCATTCATCCGCCCGACTATTCTCATCCGCCGATTTGGCGGCAGATCATGGATCTTATCGAAGCGACGGCGGGATCAAGAACCACGACCACCTACCAGGACTGGATCGCCGAACAAAGATTAAGACGCGGAGTCTAGTCATGAGTAAATGCGACCTTCATATCCACTCGCGCTACAGTGCGCGCTCGGAGGAATGGCTGTTCCGTCGTTTCGATTTTCCCGATAGCTACTCGGATCCGAAGGCGCTCCACCGGCAGTTGCTCCAGTGCGGCATGGATTATGTGACGATCACCGATCACGATACGATTGAGGGCTGCCTACAAATTACAGATTTGCCACACACTTTTATTAGCGAGCAGGTTACAACATATTTCCCGCAGGATCAGTGCAAGCTGAGCATCCTAGTTTGGGGAATTTCAGAGCAGCAGCACCGCGAGATCGAAGGGGTCCGCGATAATATTTTTGAGCTGCAACATTACGTCCAAACCGCGCAAATCGCGCACGCGGTTGCGCATCCTCTTTATAGTGTCAACGGCAAACTGCAGGCGAGCCATCTCGAGCGGCTCATCCTTCTGTTCAAGCATTTCGAGGGAATCAACGGTCTGCGCGACGCTCTTTTGAGCGATCTGGCCCAGACTCTACTCAGTGAGCTGACGCCGGACAAGATCGAGCTGCTGGCAAATCGCCATAATCTTGCGCCGACACATACGGAGCCATGGAGAAAGATTCTCGTCGGCGGCTCGGATGACCACGGCGGACAATTTGTCGCTTCGGCTTTTACGGAAACGCCTGCGGCGCGGTCCGCGGAAAAACTTCTCGCACACGTTCGCAACGGCAATTGCAGCGCACGAGGCCGCGGTGGAACTCCCCTCGCCCTTTCCCACGGTTTCTACAACACGCTTGTGCGTTTCATCGAAGACCGGTTCCACGAAAAACTCGGGCCGAGCGCAGCGTTGCTGGAAAAAATGTTTTCGCGTTTTATGGAAGGGCGAGATCCAACGGAATTCACACTTGGAGAAAAAGCGGGCCTGGCCGGGCAAGCTGTCTTGTCGGGAAAGATCTTCGAACTGTTGAAGCCTGCAAACATGTCGCTCTGGAAAGAGCTCTCCGGTTATTTTGCGCGACCTGAAGTGAAGGCGAAACTCGCCAGGCAAGTGGACGCAGTCAGCGAGCCGGAGCGCCGTACATTCCTCCTCGCAAACATGGTGGCCGAACAGCTCGCATTTCGGTTTTTCAACAAATTCGTTCAGCAGCTTAGCAGCGGCAACATGGTCGAAAGCATGCAGGCTCTCATCGCAATCGCGCCGATCCTCGTGATCCTTACGCCATATATCTACGGTTTTCACAGCCAGGCGCCGTCGCGAAAATGGCTTCGCGGCATTTTCAGAGAGCTGACTGGCGAAGTGCCGGCCGCGCTGCAAAATCGCAAACGAGCGTGGTTCACCGATACTCTCGACGACGTCAATGGGGTCGCGACGACGATTCGCAAGATGACCGCGGCTGGTGCCGCTGCTGGAAAAGAATTGATCGTGGTCGTTTCACGCGGCGAGCTGCAAACAGACGATATCCCGATCAGGAATTTTAAGCCGATCGGCGAATTCGAATTGCCCGAGTACGAGCTGCAAAAGCTCAGCTTCCCGCCGATTCTCCAGATTCTCGATTACATTCAGCGGGAAAAATTTACTGAGATCATCGTCAGTACGCCGGGACCCGTTGGATTAACCGGTTTGCTCGCGGCCAAGATGCTCAATCTGCAAACGAGTGGCATTTATCACACGGATTTTCCGCAATACATCCGCATTCTGACCGAGGACGGCTTTCTCGAAAGCGCTGCATGGCGTTACATGCATTGGTTCTACGGCCAACTCGACACCGTCTTCGTCAACTCGGAGGAATATCGCCAGAGCTGGATCAAGCGCGGTTTCGATCCCGCAAAACTGAAAATTTTCCCGCGTGGTCTCGATACTAACCTGTTTAGCCCTGCGCGACGTGAGCCGACCTTTTGGGAAAAATTTGGCGCGGACAACGCTCAGGTGCGTCTGCTCTACGTCGGCCGGATATCGAAAGAAAAAGATCTCGATGTTCTGGCGGATGCCTTTCGGCAGTTACGCGATGAAAAGCTTCCCGTGCAGCTTTTTGTCGTCGGTCACGGCCCCTACTCCGAGGCGTTCGCCGAAGCGTTGCCCGAGGCATTTTTTACAGGCTACCTCACGGGTAAGGAACTGGCCACAGCTTACGCGTCCGCCGACATTTTTGTTTTTCCCAGCACGACCGACACCTTCGGCAACGTCATCATCGAAGCGCAGGCCTCCGGTGTGCCGGTCGTCGTTTCCGATTCCGGCGGACCCAAAGAGTTGGTGGAAGATAAGGCCAATGGCTTGATAACCAGGGCGCATGACGTCGACGATTTCAGCCGCGCCATTCGCACATTGGTGGTCGATTCTGCATTGCGCGAGCGCATGGGCAATCGCGCCCGGGAAAGCGTGATTGACCGCACTTGGCCCACCGCTTTCCGCAAATTTTGGTCGATAACGAACGTCTAGTTCTTTATGGCTTCTGACATCGGCCTCTGATTTACTCGCTGCTTACGCGCATGACCGCTGGGCCGTATAGCTTCCAGAAGTAATAGGCTGTAACTCCAAAACCGATCCCGATCACGATCCAGCGGACAACGACGCGGTTTGCGCGATGCGAGACAAGTCCGCCGAGGTAGCCGCCAAGCAGACCGCCGAGCGCCATCGGCACGCTGTATTTCCAGTTCACATTACCTTCGATTACGAGCACAATTACTGACATGCCTCGCAGGCAACCGGTCAAAAGGTTCTTCAGCGCGACCACGTGCTGAATATCCCCCGGCGAAATGAAGCTCAAGGCGCCGATCATCAGAATGCCGATGCCTGCGCCGAAATATCCGCCATAGAGCGCGACCACGAAAATGACCGCCATCACCACAGGCCACCACGCTGCCGCGAAGTCGGGTAGCCTGCTCTCGCTCTCTCTCCGTCGAACCAGAATCGGCCGCAGGAGAATGATGAGAGTCGCCACCAAAACTAACCAGGGCACCAACTCCACGAAGTTACGATCGCCCGTGCGACTCAGCAGCAGCGCTCCCAACAAGCCGCCGAGGACGCTCGGAATCAGAAGCAGCCACAACCATCTACGATCAAGGAGCCCAGCCAACTGGCCGCGGGTGCGCCAAACGGCCGTGGGATATGCAAAGAGCAGGGCAACCGCGCTTGTGGCGTCGGCGGTCACGGGCGCTACAACCAGCATCAGCAACGGAAATGTGATCAGTCCACCGCCACCGGCCAGCGCGTTGATCGCCCCCGCCACGATACTGGCCACAAAGAACAAGACGTAAGTTTCCACGATTCACGCTATGTCCACGGCAACGCATTGAGATCGACATTGCCACCGGTGAGAATAATGCCGACACGCTTCCCAGCGACGTCGATCTTGCGCTCGACGATCGCGGCATACGGAACCGCCGCCGATGGTTCGATGATAATTTTCATCGTCTCCCAAATGGTGCGCATGGCTGAGATAATCGCTTCCTCGCTCACGATGACGATGTCATCCACGTAACGCTGGATGATCGCAAAATTTGGCGCGCCAACATTCGTTCGCAGTCCGTCGGCAATAGTGAGTTTCTTTTCGGTTTGAATCAATCGTCCGGCGCGAAACGACTGCGCTGCATCATCAACGTTCTCCGGTTCCGCCGCGATCACCTTGATCCTTGGTCGCATCGATTTCGCGGCGACCGCCGTGCCGCTAAGCAAACCCCCGCCGCCCACTGGACAGATCACAAGATCGAGATCGGGGACGTCCTCAAGCAATTCCATGACCGCTGTCCCCTGCCCCGCCATTACGTCTTCGTTGTCGAATGAATGAATCAGCGTCGCGCCGGTTTTCTTGACCACATCTGCGCACGCGGCTTCGCGCGCCTCTTCCGTCGGTTCGCAAAAGAGAATGTGCGCACCGTAACTTTCGACCGCGCGGACTTTCACTTTCGCCGAGTTCGACGGCATGACGACATGCGCGGGGATGCCGCGCAATCTGGCCGCGCGCGCCACCGCGGCGCCGTGGTTGCCGGACGAGTGCGTCGCCACCCCGCGTCGTGCGATCGCGTCGTCGAGTGAAAAGACTGCGTTGGTCGCGCCGCGCGCCTTGAATGCGCCAATCTTCTGAAAATTCTCGCACTTAAAAAACAGGGACGCCCCGCTCGCCTCATCCAACCGCGAACTCGTCATCACCGGTGTGCGTTTGATGTACGCGCGAATACGCTCATGCGCCGCGCGGATTCTGTCCAGGTCGATTGACATGACAGACTACGAGACAGGGTCTCGTCTCAGGCTGCGAAAGTGCTCGGGACGCGGACCCAGGCCGATAAAACGGGCGGGAAGTTGCCGGAGAAATGGAAACCATTTCAGCAAACGAACTACAAGCGGCAACGACCGTTTTTCGCGGGACGCTCGACCGGTGACGATCCAATGATGAATAAAAACTTGCATTCCCTGGATCAGGCGCGTCGGCCATTCGCGACGTGCTTGCACCTTTCGCAGATCATCCACGGAAACCGGACCGTTTCGCAATTTTTCCCCGAGTAAGTTTGCCGTCGCGACCGCATCCTGAATGGCGAGATTGATGCCTACGCCCCCCGCCGGTGACATGGCATGCGCAGAATCGCCGATGCAAAGCAATCCTTCGCGGCACCAGTCGCGCAGACGATTGATCTGGACGGTGAGCAGTTTGATTTTCGACCAGTCGTCCAGCTCGGCCACACGATCACGCAGAAATCCGGCAAAGCTGACAATGTCATTTTGAAATTCCGGCAGCCCTCGCGCTTTGATCTCATCGAAGCCGCCTTTGGGTATAACGAAGCCGCACTGCCAGTAATCACCGCGATCAAGCAACACGAGAAGTTTGCCGTGTTGGAAAAAACCGAACGATTGTTCCGGATCACCCTGCTTCTTGGAGATGCGCATCCAGAGCACATCGATTGGCACGCCAAACTCGCGACGTTCGAGACCGGCCCGCGCTTGAACAATTGAATGCCTTCCGTCCGCGCCGATGACGAGATCGGAGCGCGCTTCCAATTCACCACGCGCAGTTTTTGCGCGCACTCCGATCACGCGCCCATTCTCGATGAGCAAATCGACGACCTCGGTTTCCATGTGCAATTGAAAAGTTGGAAAACGTTTAGCATGAGCCGAGAGAAAATTAAGAAAATCCCACTGCGGCATGAAGGCGATGAATTTGCATCGGGTGGGGAGTCTTGTGAAATCTGAGATTGGCACGACCTGCCCGTTTACTACCCCGCGCAGCTCCCGCACTTCCTGATGCGGCTGCTTCAGGAACTCGTCAAGCAAGCCGAGCTCGTGCATCAATTCGAGCGTGGACGGATGAATCGTGTCGCCACGGAAATCGCGATTGAAGTCGGCGTGCTTTTCCAGCACCGCTACCTGCACACCTGCCTGCGCAAGCAAATAACCAGCCATCATTCCGGCCGGTCCGCCGCCTACGATTACGCAGCGGGTTTGCAATTTTTCAGAAATATTCATTGCCGCCGCATAAGGAACCACGGATGGCACGGATAAGGAAAACCCACCCACGCAGGGCGCGATTGTTGCTTTCATCCGTGTTATCGGTGTAATCCGTGGTTAAAACGACTACCAGACATTCAACGCCTGGCTTTCAACGTTCAATGAAAACTAATCGGCCGCTTTTTCTCGACGAGGAACAAGTGCGGAAGCATTTGCGGATGGAGGAATTGATCCCGGCGATGGAGAAGGCGTTGATCGATTTCTCAGCGGGCAAAGTGACGCAACCGGTGCGCTCGGTCATTAATGTCGATCCTCCTGGCGGATTCCTGGGTCTGATGCCGGCGTTGACTCCAGATGGACTCGGCCTGAAAGCCGTGACGTTCTATCCGTCCAATGCGCAGCGTGGAATCCCAACACACTCGATCCGGGAACGGGCAGGCCGCTTGCAGTAATGGATGGACGATTAATTACGGAAATGAGGACGGCGGCAGTCTCAGCGGCTGCGACGAAACTTCTCGCATCGCCGGACGTGAAAATTCTCGCAATTCTCGGCAGTGGCGTGCAGGCGCGCAGTCACGCGGAAGCGTTGCGACTCGTTCGGGATTTCAATGAGATTCATATCTGGAGTCCTACGCGCGAACATGCCGAGCGATTCGCCAGGGAAATCGGCGCCAAAGCGATGTCGGGAGAAGAAGCAGTACGCGAAGCGGATGTCGTAGTTACTGCGACGAATTCGAAAACGTCGATCTTGCGTGGCGCGTGGTTAAAGCCTGGATGTCACGTAAACGCAGTTGGCGCGTGCCGCCCGGACTGGCGCGAACTGGACGACGATGCAATGGCAAATGTCGTATTCGTTGATTCACGCGAAGGCGCGCTGAAAGAATCCGGCGACATCATTCTTTCTGGAGCAGCAATTCACGCCGAACTCGGCGAAGCGCTCGCCGGCAAAGTTCCGTCGCGCGCAAGTGAAACGACGATCTTCAAATCGCTCGGCATGGCCGTAGAAGATATTGCCGCGGCAATACTCGTGTACCGATCGGTCGTGACTGAGAACTAGATTGTAGAGCGACCGCTTCGGTTGCCCCATCTCCCGGCAAGCGGAGCGCTTGCAAAGCGCATCGATGGCGGAACAGTTGGCAGCGATGTCGGCCAACATTGGAAAGTTGAATTCGAAAATCGAACGCGCAGTTGCGGACGGGCAATTGATGGAATCGGCGGCGACGAATATTCGCACGCTGCTGGCAGGAGCGCCGTCGGACCTTTATTTGCGTGCAGTCGAGGAACTCGTCGACTCCAATGAATGGTCGGAATTAAACGATCGCTTTTACCAGACGCTCGCCTTTGGAACAGGCGGTATTCGCGGACGCACAATTGGAAGAATTGTGACAAAAGGGGAGCGGGGCAATTCGCGTGAAGATCAACGGCCTGAATTCCCCTGCATTGGCACAAATGCAATGAATTTCTTTAACATCAGTCGTGCAACGCGAGGATTGGTTGCCTATCTGCGCGATTTCGTCGGCTCGACAGAGTCTCGCCCCACCAACGAAGAACCGAAAATCGTGATCGCGTATGACCCGCGCTTTTTCTCAAAGGAATTCGCCAGTCTCGCTGCGAAAGTTGCGTCGGAGAATGGTTGCGACGCATTCGTATTTGATGGACCTCGTTCGGTGCCGGAACTCTCGTTTGCTGTTCGCTATCTGAAAGCAAATGCTGGCGTCGTGATCACCGCCAGCCACAATCCGCCGCACGACAACGGTTACAAAGTTTATTTCAGTGACGGCGCGCAGGTCATCGAGCCGCATGCGAGCAGGATCATTGCAAAAGTAAACGCGATCACGAGCGAAACCTTCACGCCCCTACCAGGCACCGAACAAGGCAAAGTGACGACCATCGGCAAAAAAATTGATGAGGCGTACATGCAACGGCTCGACACTTTGATTCTCGATCCAAAGATTATTCGCGAGGCGAAATCGCTGCGTATTATTTACACTCCGCTCCATGGGACTGGCACCGTAATCATAAAGCCGATGCTGAAGCGGCTCGGGTTCAATTTCCAGGTCGTGCCGGAGCAAGACCGTTTCGACGGGCGATTTCCAACGGTCAAATCGCCGAACCCGGAAAATGCGGAGGCGTTAACTATTGCGATCGATCTCGCGCAAACGGAAGATGCCGATCTTGTGGTCGCCACCGATCCAGACTGCGATCGCATGGGCGCAGCCGTTCGGGCAAAGGACGGCAAACTGAAATTGCTGACCGGGAACCAAATCGGTTCGCTGCTTGCCTGGTACCGGACGAAGACGCTGTTCGTTAAGGGAGTGTTGACTGAAGAAAATGCATCCCGCGCAGTGATCATTAAGACATTCGTCACAACCGATCTGCAAAAGACGATAGCGGACCATTACGGTCTGCGCTGCGTCGAAACATTGACCGGCTTCAAATACATCGGCGCGAAGCTGGGCAAATACGAACGCGCAATTCCCGAAGGGCTGCGACAAAATTATGTCGACCTTACGGAAGAAGAGACACGGCGACTTCGTCTCGAACATTCTTCATTTTACGTCTTCGGCGGCGAAGAGAGCTACGGTTATAGCGGCGCCGATTTCGTCCGAGACAAAGACGGCAATGGCGCCGTGATCATGTTTTGTGAAGTGGCCGCCTACGCGAAGTGGCGCGGCCAAACAGTCGATGAATTGCTCGACGACATTTATGCAATGTTTGGGTACTTCGCGGAGAAAAACGCTTCGCTAATCTTCGAAGGAGCGGAGGGCGCGGCCAAAATTGCACGCCTGGTCAAATCATACGCGACCGACCCTTTTTCAGAAGTGCTTGGGTCGAAAGTGGAAAGCATCAAAAATTTCGAAACCGATGAAATCAAGGACGTCGAAGGCGATAACGTTCCGAAGGAAAAGATGTCGATTTTCAAATTGGAAGACGGAACGCGGATTGCGGTGCGGCCTTCGGGAACCGAGCCAAAGATTAAATACTACCTCTTTGCGCAGTGCCGCCCGGAAAACAGGAAATTCGATTCCGCCGAACTCGATCAGATCAAAACGGAAGTCGGAGACAAACTCAATCGTCTCTGGGATTGGTTGCAGACAGACGCTCAGTCGCGCCTGCGCGGATAATGCAGGCCGAAAACGATTTCAGAAACTGATAATGGATGAAACCCTCACCCTACCCTCTCCCTTGTGAAAGGGAGAGGCGAGAAACTTTCTCAACATCTGCGAGGGAGAATTAATCATCGCTGCGTTGGACAATTATGAAACCATTTGTCGTCCAAGCGCTGCGGTTCTGGCCCTGGCTGGCAGCAATCTCCACCGGACTTCTTTGTACAGCCTGCTTTCCGCCGTTCGACCAAAGCTGGCTCTGCTGGATTGCTTTAACGCCACTGATCGCGGCCGTTTGGTTTTCCGGACGAAATTCAAAGCGACGATGGTTGCGCAATCTGGTGCTCGGCTACGTGGCCGGAGTTGTTTTTTTTACCGCAACGTTCAGCTGGTTCGGTTCGCTGGGAGTGTTATATGAAAATTTCTGGCTCCGCGGATTGTCGTTGCTGCTCTCGATTTATCTCGGGCTTTACTTCGCCTTTTGGAGTTGGTTCATTGGCCTGATAACGCCGGGTGACTTCTTAGGGTCATGGCGAAATTTGCAGACCGCGGTTCTGGCCGCGGTGGCGTGGGTCGCGCACGAATGGGTTCGCGGATGGTTGTTCAGTGGTTTCGGCTGGAATGGGCTTGGCGTCGCGCTCCATGGAAACTGGCCTCTTATTCAGATCGCGGAGTTCAGCGGTGTGACCGGATTATCGTTCGTCATTGCATTCGCGAACGTCATTGCGGTGACCACTCCACTTCGTTTGTTTCGGGAAGCGCAAACACACCAGGTGCGGCCGCATTTCGACCTCACACTGACATTGGCCGGGATTGTCGGGCTTTTGGCATTTGGACTCTATAGCGCCCAGAATCGGCCGCCCGCAAAAACTCTTCGCGTCGCGGCCGTGCAGACGGACGTTCCGCAACACGAAAAGTTTGATCCTCAATTCAGCGCTCAGATTTTCCAGCGCTTTGCGCGATTGAGTGAAATCGCGCTTCGGTCCAGTGCCCCACCGGACTTGCTCGTCTGGCCGGAGAGCTCGATGCCCGACCCGGTTCGCGATCTGAACACAGAAAGCGGCGACTTCGTTGCGAAGTTTTCTGCGTCATCGAAAACCGATCTGCTGCTCGGCACGCTCGATGCGGACGATGGACATGATTATAACGCGGCACTCTTGGTTTCGGGCGCCACGCAACAGATGCAAATTTATCGCAAAATGCATCTCGTGCCATTTGGCGAATATATTCCCTTGCGGCATTCGTTTCCCCTTTTCGCCGCTGTCGCAAGCAAATGGGTGCCCGGCGATTTCGATCTCGGCAGGGATCACACCGTATTTCGCCTCACCAATAATGATGTCCGCGTCGCGCCGCTGATTTGTTTTGAAGACACGGTTGGAGATCTGGTGCGCCAATTCGTCCTCAAAGGCGCGAATCTGCTCGTGGATGTAACGAACGACGCATGGTTTTTGCGCTCGGGCGGTTCGCGTCAGCATCTGGCAAATGCGATTTTTCGCTGCGTTGAGACACGCCGGCCAATGGTTCGAGCAGCCAATACGGGAGTCACCTGTTTTGTAAACGAATTCGGACGCGTCACACAAATGTTGCAGGATGAGACCGGCAGCACGTTCACCGAAGGCGTCCTCACGGGCGAGATCAAGGTGCCGATCGCGGACGAGCTAACTTTTTACACGCGCCATGGCGACCTGTTCGCGAAGCTCTGCGCGGCTGTGACTGCGATGGCAATGCTGGCAATCCTTGCCCTGCGCAGAAAGTTGTAGAGGCGCTTGTGCCAAGCGCCTACTTTAGGTTCGGCGTTTGACACAAACGCCGCTACAAAGCCTTCGCACAAATTTCGCGCATGCCCGTTGAACTACCACTCGATCATCTGCACGAACTTTGGCCGAAAGAGTTTCGCGGCGCCCGAATCGGCGCGCTGCTTCATCCGGCATCGGTTTCGGCAAAGCTTGAGCATGCGTCGCGAATTCTTGAGCGGCACAATGGCGATCTATTCCGGCTCGCTGCGTTTTTTGGTCCGCAACACGGATTCCTCGGTCAGACTCAGGACAACATGGTGGAATGGAAAAGTTACCGGCACCCGCGGCTTCACATTCCGGTTCACAGTCTTTACGGCGAACATCGCGAACCGACTGCGGAAATGTTGGAGGGTCTGGATGTTCTGCTTGTCGATCTTCAGGATATTGGCGCGCGGTATTACACTTTCATCTGGACGGTTTACCTCTGCGTGCGCGCCTGCGAAAAAGCTGGCGTCGCAGTTGTTGTGCTTGACCGGCCAAATCCAATTACTGGCGTGATTACAGAAGGACCGATCCTCGACCCAGATTACAAATCATTTGTCGGTCTGCATCCGATTTCAGTTCGCCACGGAAAAACGATTGGCGAACTGGCGCAACAATTTCGAGACGAAGCATTCCCAAATTGTCGGGTATCAGTCCTGCCAATGAGAAATTGGGCGCGCGCGATGTGGTTCGATGAGACAGGTCTGCCCTGGGTGATGCCCTCCCCCAACATGCCGGCGCTCGACACGGCAACCGTGTATCCTGGAATGTGTTTATTAGAAGGCACGAACATTTCCGAAGGTCGCGGCACGACCCGGCCATTCGAAATCTTTGGGGCGCCATTCATCGAAACGGAAAGGCTCTGTCGCGAGCTCAACGATTTGAAGCTTCCGGGCGTCTTCTTTCGCGAGGATTATTTTCAGCCGACTTTTCACAAATTTCCGGGAGAGCTTTGCGGCGGCGCTCAATTGCACGTGGTCGATCGCGAAAACTTCCGACCGTTTCTGACCGGAGTAGAAATCATCAAATGCATTCGCAAAAATTACCCTGAACAATTTCAATGGAAGCAACCCCCATATGAATACGAATGGAAAAAACTTCCCATCGAAGTCCTAATCGGTGGACCGGGCGACTCCGTCTTCATCGACTAATCCCGAAGATCGCAAGTCTTGCCATTCTGGCAGTGACTTGCGCTGACCTTCGCGCGGATATTCCGTGGCCGGAAGTCGTGCACCGGCTGGCGTACGAAAATGAGAAGCTGGCGCGGCGGCCTCAAGGACACAGCGGCGAATACTTCGTGGTGTGCACGCTTTACTACACGCCGATTGAATCGGGATTCACTTTCGAGCGCGGTTTTGACGCAACGCCGGTAACGAAACCTGGGTTGCGCGGGCACAAATATCCGCGCGATTTTCTTCGCTCGGTCAAGAAGGAAGGGTTTGGCCGGATAACAACGCCGGTCAATGGGCGTGATTATCTTTGCTACAACGGGGGGGATTCGTTTCGCTTTGCTTCGAAGCCCACAGGCGGCGGTGGCATTCTGGTCGCCCGCTTTTCCGCTGCCGTAAAGCTGGGTCAGAGCGGGTTGCGCCGCGGTGTGATCATTGAGACGTCGTCTCCGACTGTGCGGGAAGTCTTCGGCAGCACGCGTTGGAAAATTGTCGATACTGGCGGCGGACTGCGCCGGTGGCAGGTGGATTGTTACTACGGAGAAGATGAGCCACTCGGGCCGGGGCGATTCATGGGACGACCGCGCGGGACGACATTTGAGTATGCCTACGCCAACGCAAGAATTATCAAGTGACGTGAGCGCGTTTAGGGTCCGGCTGAAATTTCATGACGATTTGAGTTTCTTCCTCAAATCGAAGACCACCAGCGAGGTCATCGAGCGCAATCTGGGCGAAAAAACGTCGGTCAAAGATGTGATCGAATCGTGCGGCGTTCCGCATCCCGAAGTCGATCTGATCCTAGTAAACGGAGAGCCTGTCGATTTCTCTTATCCGATCGCGAAAGATGCAGATATCGATCTTTACTCTGTGCAATCGCAACGTCCGTTGTTTAAGGAAAAGCGACTGCAAGCCCGCTCCGTTATGCGATTTGCCGCAGATGGCCATCTCGGAACACTCGCGCGAAGCCTGCGCTTGCTCGGGTTCGATGTCGCTTACGAGCGGCAAGCGCAAGATCG
>QHOW01000055.1 GCA_003219435.1 Verrucomicrobiota bacterium
AATCGGAGGCCGGGTTCCACCGCGTGTAATCCGCCCCGTGCAAAATGGCCGTTAACCGGTGCGCATTTTCGCGCAGCACCACGTCAAGACCGTGGCCGCCGGCCCCGCTGGGGCGGGATATTTCCCGCCGGTAATGTTCGCTCACCGTTGTGATTCGGTCGGCGTAGAGAATTCCACCCTTGAGAAAATTCAATCGTCCAAAAAATTCGACGCCATGCAGGGTAAAGAACCGTTCCGGCAGATTTGTGAGGTTAAAGTCGAGTCCCCAGAAACTGCCCTGATCAGCGACGTGATGGATTGTCAGCAGCGTCGCAAACGGCAGATTGTGCGCGCGCACAAACACCGGCACCAGCGCGGCTGCCCAATCGTGCACGTGCAGAATCTGCAATGCCGGAGTCAATCGGCGGGCGAGTTCCAGCGCTGCCTTGCAAAAAAAGATAAACCGCGCCGCGTTATCTTCGTACGGCTGGCCTTGCTCGCCATAAATTCCCGGCCGATCGAAAAAATCGTCGCAGCGGACGAGAAACAACTGCACCCCGCCTGCGCTTCGCGCCTCGAAGTAATCGGCAACATAAGTTTTGTCCCCAACCCGCACATCGACCGCGATGCCGGTTCTTTTTGCCTTAAATTTCGATTTCTCTCGAATCTCACGGTAGTACGGCAGTGTCACGCTGACTTGATTCCCGGGTTTGCGGAGCTCCCGCGGCAGTGCATCCATCACGTCGATTAGCGCCCCCGCGCGCTGCAACGGCGGACCTTCCGCGCTGATCATGAGAATTCTCATTCGATATTTGATGTTCGATGTTGGGCGTTGGACGTTCAATGTTAAAGACGCCTCGATGTTTCTCCCCAGCCAATTCTCGCAGGAGACAATCGTAATACGGTAGCAGTCTGTCGAAATACTGGGATGGCTCGCGCGGAGAATTCTGGGTAGCGCGCGTCTCGCGTGCTGGTTTCGGCGTCGCGCCGAAACGAACTTTGCCTGGGATTGTTTCACCGGGGTGGATGAAAATCACAAGAAAAGTTCGCAATCGCGAGGACGCGCTTGCCAGGCACGCGAGACGCGCGCGCTACCCAGAGGCGCCAGACGCGACGTAACCTCAGTATTTCAACAGCCTCCCTGGCTTATATTATTATTGTTATCGGCTCGGCAGTTTAGCTGTACTTTCCGCAAGCCCCTGTTGCGCAGCGGCGAGCCCGGGATAAAGCGCGAGCGCCTGCCTGAAGAGAGCAACGGCACGCTCATGCTGATTGAATGCAGCAAGATACCGTCCACGATTGATCAGCATGCTCGTGTAGACGGGCAGGATCTTGAGGTTAACTACGTCATCTTTCTCGAACCGCAGGGTGCCGTCAGCCAAGCCACGCGTCTGCAGCGGCGCGTTAGGGGAGTCGTGAAAGCCCTGGTCGCGCGCGGCGCGGAAAACGAGCCCCTGCGGAACAAGTTGATAGTTTTGCCTGATCCACATGGACAGTTCCCGACCAGATTCGTCGGTGAAAAGGAAGTCTCTTGTAATGTAAACCGGCCCGACACGAATCTCGTTCGTCACTATTGACTGGATCATCTCCTCAAATGCCGTGTTGATCCTCTGAGTCCGTGTCTCGCTGGTGGCAAAGGCTCGAGGATCGCGCTCCCACTCTTTTAGATTCGCAACGAAAGTGTCAATCTTATCGCGCGACCGCTCGATCAAACCAGGGTAAGCGTGCTTCAGATAATCAAAATACCACGAGCGCCGCAGGAGGTTGATATCCACAACTTTCACATCGCGCCGGCGCTGTTCTTCCTCTTGCGCGTAGAGCATTGGCGATGCGACCTGCCAGTCGTATGTCAATAAGAGACCGTCAGGCTCAATCGAGCTGAAGAGATTTTCCACATAATCGTGCGCAATGAAATAGTGCCTGCGATTGTTGAATGGCCAGTTGCCAATGACTTCGACCGTGACCGCGAGCAGGACCGCAATTGCAGCGATGAGGTAAGGCCTCCGAAGCAGGGCCGGCTTGGAGACAGCCCACTGAATCAACCAACGGATCCCGAATCCGGCGGCAACCGCGACCGCAAAGAAGGTGGGCAGATAGTATGCATCCTTATCCTCGGCAATTTCGTAGTTGAACGCATAAGCCAAATCGGCAACGACCACGATCAGGAGAAACCAGAAAGTCGTGCGGTCTTGTTTGAAAGCGCTGGCCAAGCCTGCGAACGCGAGCACGAGCACTAATGGCAGCCAGGGCGAACCGAATTCGCGCAAGAGCATCTTAAAGAATTCCATTGACTGCTGCCCAATTATTTTCGGCGTAAAGGAGAGGAACACCTGATACTGCCGACCGGTGACGTGCCACCAGATTTCCTGCAGCGAGCGCGGATTGCCCCAGTTAATGATCGGCGTGTGCGCCGCTGCAAGCGGCAGGTAGGTGTAAATAGCCACCAGACCGCCAACCGAGATCAATCCGGCATAGATCAGTCGTCGGCTCCTAAAGAACTTCAGGCCCTCCGTTCTGTAAACGATGACAGCCAGCGCCGGAAGCGTCAGCGCCACGCTGACATGATGGACTCCCAGGGCGAGGCCGAATACGAGCGCAGCGGCATAAAGAAAAACGTCGTGCGCGGTGTCTGCAGGTGCGCTATGTCCACCGTCAAGGGGCGCGCCAATGCGCCTTCGCTCCGCGATGATGCCCCACCGCCATCGAAGCATCAGAAAGAAAATAACGAAGATGAGCAGCGTATTGAGAGTGTAAACCTCGGCGATCGTCGCATAAGACCAAAGCGTTCGAGAGAATCCCATCAGCAAGCCTGCACCGATCGCAGGCGCAAGCACCAGAAGTCGGCCGACTCCTGAGTTATCGTCCCTTTCTACCCGAGCGGCGTAGGGCTCATTTTTTTTCCCCCGCCTCGCACGTTTTTCTCTTCGCTTCGGCACGGTGAGATAGGAAGCGAGAATCATTAATTCTGCCATGACAAGAGTGAGTGTCGCGGACGCAAGCGCAGCAAATACGGCGGAAGCAAAATTGATGCGCAGGGCTACGTTTCCCAGAGGCGCGAGCGACGCGAGATGGGCAAGAATGATCCAAAGCGGAAAGCCGGGTGGGTGCGCGACGCCGAGGCCATGAGCGACCACGATTAACTCCCCGCTGTCGGTCAAAGTGACGGTTGGAGCGAGCGTCCAGCTGTAGACCAGAAGCGTAACCACAAAGATTGCACCGGCGCAGAGTAGCTCGGCTCGCAAAGAACAAATCTGCCTCTGGGAAATCATTTTATTCGAAACCGACGCAGAGAAGGTAAAACCAAAATCACGCGGCGCGCCGAAATTTTTAATTAGGAGCTGCTGTTGGCGGTGGCCGGCCAGGCCGAGGAACTCGACTACTGCCCCACGTTCGCCAGTTGAAACGTTTTCGACAAAGCCAGGAGAATCTGAAAGTTCCAAAAACGTCTTCATCTTGCCCCGTAGGCATGCAACATTTGGGCGTGGCCAACTCTTGCCGTGTCATTCTGATGTTGATATTCGAGACATGCTGCGTTGCCTTAACCCAGGCGCAGTCTCCGAACATGATCGGCAGTTGGAATGTAGAGATCACCTTCGCGAATCAGGACCACCGTTCGTTGCGTTTTGACGCGCAAGGGGTCGGAAAGGGCTCTTTTCTGTTGCTCGATCCACGATTGAAGGTTTGGGGACCCGCCAAGCCTTCAGAAGCGAAATGGACTCGAGGAGAAGGAAATTCCGTGACGTTCTCGGGCGCGGTGGAATTTCTCCTCGGCAACGTCGGGCGCGACGCAGGAACGCTTGTGTTCAAAGGAAAATTTGAAACCCCAAGCTTGATCACCGGCGAGGTGGAATTCGCTCCCCTGGTAGGGGAGCGACCGTCAAAGCACGGCACGTTCAAAGCGGTCCCTGCCGGAGACGGATAGAAAGCCAGTTTCCACCTTCAAAGATGGATCCAAAATCCAAACTCTAGCCTGGGCGCGATCTTTGATCTTAAAAGCGTCTTAGCGTTGCTCGCCTGGCGAATACTCACGTTTCACCCACTCCAACGCTTCCTCCCTCGTGCGCAGGTCTCCCTCAAGCTGTCGCGTCTCCACCGCTTCGAGAATTTCGCCAAACTTTGGCCCTGGCTTTAAACCGAGCGCGATCAGATCGGTCCCGCGCACCAGTGGCGGCGGAATGATCGGCTCGTTCGCAAATTCCTCGCGTTTGCGAAGGAGGAATTCGTAATTGTCGAGCATGCGATGGCTGCCTTGGCAATCGACCCGATGCAGCTCAAGCTCGTCGTCGAAAGTGGGCCGCGCCATGAACCGCTTTAATTTTGCCTCCCGCATTTTCGGCACGTCTTTGAAAACCATATGCTGGCGCACCATTTCCACTGTGGCTTCGGTCTCAGCGCCGGAGAAGCGCAGGCGGCGCATGATTTCCTCCGCCATTTGCGCTCCAGCTCGATCATGGCCGCTGAACCGGATTCTGCCTGTTTCATCGATGGTGGCGGTAACCGGTTTGGCGACATCGTGAAGCAACACCGCGAAAACGAGCGGCACGGAAACTTTTTCCGGAAGAAATTGGAGCATCAATCGCGTGTGTTCAAAGACGTCGCCCTCGGGGTGGAATTGTTCCGGCTGCAAGACTCCTTTCATCCGATCGAGCTCAGGCAGAATCGCGCGCATCAGCCCGCTCGAATCGAGCAAATCCCAGCCGCGCGTCTTGTTTGGCGAGAGAAAAATGCGCACCAGCTCATCGCGGATCCGTTCCGCGCTGATTTCGTTGATCGAGGTTGCGTTAGCGACGAGCGCGTCCCACGTGTGAGTGTCGATGGTGTAATCAAGCACGGTGGCGAAACGAACGGCCCGCAGCATTCGCAACCGGTCCTCGGCGAAACGCTGGGCCGGGTCGCCAATCGCGCGCACCAATTTTGCGTCGATATCTGCGCGGCCGCCGACGAAATCGATCACTTTCTCCGCGACTGGATCGTAGAACATCCCGTTGATGGTGAAATCGCGGCGTTTCGCGTCTTCTTCGGGAGACGAAAAATGCACCGCGCTCGGACGCCTTCCGTCGATGTAAGCCTCATCGGAGCGAAAGGTCGCGACCTCGAATTGGAAACCGTTTTCCAATACGATGATGACGCCAAAATGCGCGCCGACCGCGTAGGTGCGCGGGAAAAGCTTCTGCACAATTTCCGGCTTCGCGTCGGTGGCGATGTCGAAATCCTTTGGCGTTTCGCCGCGAACGATGTCGCGTACGCAACCGCCAGCAAAATAAGCGATATGGCCTTCTTCACGCAACCGCGCGGCGACCTCGCGTGCCGCCTTTTCCATCGGCAGGATTTTCATCCGACTAGTGTAGCGGCTTCGCTTCGGAAGTCAGCCTGCTTGCCTGACTCGGCTGGCAGGCTGCCAGCCCTGCCGAATTCGCCAAGCAAGCTGCTTGACGGCCAAGACAGCCTGGCAGGCTATCCTCCGGCAGCAGCGCTCTTCTCCTTCCACAAAGAATGAAGGACAAACAGCACCACGGCAATCGAGATGCATGAATCAGCGACATTGAAGGCGGGCCAGGGATGCGCGTAGGGGATGTGCAAATCGAAGAGGAGAAAATCGATCACATGCCCATAAAGAAGACGATCGGTGAGATTTCCCAGGATGCCAGCCAGCAAGAGCGCAAGTGATACGTCGCGCCACGTATCAGTTGGATGCCGTCGCAATAGAAGCATCAGAACAACGAGAAGTGCAGCAGTCGAAATTACGATGAATAACCTGTTGTTGTTTCGGAAGGAACCAAATGCCGCGCCCGTGTTCGTAACGTTGACCAGGCTAAAGAAATCCCGGATCACAACGCGAGATTCGTCGGGACTAATGAATCGCAGGACCAGCTGTTTTGTCCATTGATCGAGCGCGTAGAGTGGAAGCGAGACAAAGAGGATGAATTTCACTATCGATCCTGCGGTTCTGTTGAATGACGAATGACGAATGACGAATGTCGAACTAATGACGAAGCCCGGATGACGTTACTCGCTGCTGTGACTTCATCATTCGTCATTTGATCATTCTTTCGTCATTCGTCATTGTTTGCACCACGCTCTCGCAGCGGTCGCACAAATCCAGATGTTCCTTACTGGCGCCAACACTCGGCCGATGACGCCGGCAACGCGCGCATTTTCCATACGATGTTTTCGTGACCGAAGCGCTCGCTTCTTTTGCCTGGTGAATTGTCAGATCGCTCAGAATAAAAAATTCTTCCAGCTCTTCCTTATCGATTTTCTCCGTCACATCGGAATCCGAATGCAATACCACCGCCGCCTCGAGAGCATTCCCGATCAGTTTCTCCTGACGCGCGCGCTCGATCGCCTGTCCGATTACGCCGCGCAATCTCAGAAGCTCCGCAACCTGAGCGCTCGTCCCGCCATCGCGGGATCGATCTTGCGGTTCCGGAAATTCTTGCAGATGAACGGACGCGCCAACCCCTGAATAGCGCCAGGCTTCCTCGGCGGTGAAGGCGAGAATCGGCGCGAGCAATCGGCAGAGTGCGTCGAAAATTTTGTGCATCGCGGCTTGTGTCGCGCGACGGCGTGGTGAGTCCGGCGCGTCGCAATACATCCGGTCTTTGGTGATGTCGATGTAGAGGCTGCTCAAATCGACCGCGCAAAATTGATTGAGCGTGTGATAAACTTTGTGGAATTCGTAGGCTTCGTAAGCAGCTCGACAAGCTGCGATCACATGATCGAGTCGCTCCAGAATCCAGCGATCGACTAATGTCATGCCGAGCGAAGTCGAGGAATCCCGTTGCGTTACCTGTAAGCTTTCATTCCGGGCTCCCTCGACTCCGCTTCGCTGCGCTCGGGATGACGGCGGGCTCCCAGGGAAATCGTAAAGATTGCCAAGCAAAATGCGCAACGTGTTGCGAATCCGCCGGTAGGTGTCGCCGAGGCGCGTGAACATTTCTTCAGAAAAAGGCACGTCATCCGTGAAATCGATGCTGCTAGCCCAGAGCCGAACAAGATCGGCGCCATGACGGCCAATGAAATGGTCGGCAGCCATTGGTTTATCGTAGGTCCCGGATTTAGAAATCTTTTTCCCATCAAGATCGACAACAAATCCGTGTGTCACACAGATTTTATAGGGAGCGCGATTGTTGAGAACGACGCTGGTTATGAGCGAGGATTGGAACCAGCCGCGATGCTGGTCGGTCGCTTCCAGATACATGTCAGCCGGATCGCGCAGGTCCGGGTGCAGCGCGCAAACGGCTTTGTGCGAAACGCCGCTATCGATCCAGACGTCGATGGTATCGTTGCGATGCATTGTGCCCGCGGGCAAACCGAGCGCGCCGGCAAGATCGGCATCGTTCAACTCAAACCAAATGTTTGAGCCGCGTTGCGCGACCAGGTCAGCGAGGTTGCGAATAATTTTTGCGTCGAGAATCGCTTTGCCGTCGGTTGAATAAAAGACCGGGAGCGGCACACCCCAGCTGCGTTGGCGCGAAATCACCCAGTCGGGACGCGATTCGATTGTTCCACTGATGCGATTTTCTCCCCACGACGGAATCCACTTCACCGTCCTGACGGCATCGAGAGCTTTGCTGCGCAGTTCGTCAATGCGAATGAAGAATTGCTCGACATTGCGGAAGATGATCGGCGTTTTCGAGCGCCAGCAGTACGGATAAGAATGATGAAAAACTTGCTCGCCGAGCAGCATGCCGCGCTCGCGGAGCAAATCGACGATGTCCTTGTTGGCGTCGAAGACATATTTGCCAACCAGATTTGGTAAACCGGCTTCGTCGGTGAAACGGCCGTGATCATCGACAGGGGACAAGATCGGCAGGCCTTTTTCTCTGCCCAACAAATAATCATCTTCACCATGGCCAGGCGCGATGTGCACACAGCCAGTGCCGGTATCCATCGTGACAAAGCTGGTCGTGAAGACTGTGGAATCGCGATCAAGAAAGGGATGTCGCGCAGTCAGGTTGTCGATCTTGCTGCCGGGGAATGACTCCAGCGGCTCGCCCACCGGCTCAAATTTGGTGTTCGCGCGAAATTGCGGAATGAGCTTTTCCGCAAGCAATAAAGTCTCAGAAGCGCCATCACGCTGAAACTGCTGGACAACGTAAATTTCTTTGGGATCGACCGCGATTGCCAGGTTCGCCGGCAAAGTCCAGGGCGTCGTCGTCCAAATGGCGATGCTTGCCTTACCTTTCCACTCATCGCTTGCGATTGGAAATTTGACGTAAACGGCGGTGTCGTCGCGCTCCTGATATTCCACTTCGGCTTCAGCAAGCGCCGTCTGGGCGCCGGTGCTCCAAAAAACCGGCTTCTTCGATTGATAGACCAGACCTTTTCCAACGAACACGGCGAAGGCGCGCAGAATTTCCGCTTCATATTTGGGATCCATCGTTAGATATGGATTTTCCCAATCGCCGAAGACGCCGAGTCGCTTGAATTGTTCGCGCTGGATATCCACGTACTTGCGCGCGAACGCTTCCGATTTTTTGCGGACTTCGAGCGGAGAAAGGCCGCGGGATTCCTTTACCACTTTGTACTCGATCGGCAGACCGTGGCAGTCCCAACCGGGGATGTAAGGCGCGCGCTTGCCCAGCATGGTTTGCGATTTCACAACGAAGTCTTTGAGGATCTTGTTCAGCGCCGTGCCCATGTGAACGTCGCCGTTTGCGAACGGCGGACCATCGTGGAGCACGAATAGCTCTCGATCCTCGCGCGCTTTCTGGATTTGCTGATAAAGGCGCGTTTCGCCCCACATTTTGAGCATATCCGGCTCGCGCGCGGCGAGGTTCGCCTTCATCGGAAACTCCGTGCGCGGCAAATTAAGCGTCTCTTTGTAGTTCTGGGTCATCGCGGGCGGGCGACGCTAACATTCGTCAATTGGCAAAGCAATGCAGGGACCATCACGTAAGATCGACAAATACCGGGAGATACTCGCCAGGGATGTTGTCCGAAAGCGTTGGTTAAGCGAAAGGTCTTCCATGCGCACTCTGCTGTCCGTCTGTTTCTCTATATCCCTTTTGTCGATTCTCGGCGGGTGCAAGGAACGTAAGAGCACGATGTTGACGCGCGACGCCTGCAGTTTGATCTCCAAAGAGGAAGTCGAATCGATTCAGGAAGCGCCGATGAACGAGACGAAGAGCAACGAACGCTCGGACGGAGTCTTCCGGATTTCCCAGTGTCTCTATACCGCGGCGGAATTCAGTAAGTCAGTGAATCTGGCTCTTGTTCAGACGGATCCGAACCAACCGAACAAACGCAGTCCAAAAGATTTCTGGAAAGAGAAGTTTGGCGCTTACGAGGGAAACGAGAAGGAGCGGGACGAAAAAGCGGAGACAAAAAGCTTGGAAGAAGAGAGAGGAGCGCCGCCGAAAAAGATCACCGGCCTCGGAGACGATGCTTATTGGGTCAGCAATCGATTTGGCGGCGTGCTTTACGTTTTAAAAGGGGATGCCTTCATCTCGGTCGGCATCGGGGGAACGGATGACGAAGAGACGAAACTCAAGAAATCCAAAGTTCTCGCCCAAAAAGCGCTTCAGCGTCTATAACACCTCGCCGAAGTTGGCGTGCGCACGCTGATGTCGATCTTGTGGTTTGTGTCGTGCTTCTCAGCAAAACGCAGCTAAAACGCCGCACCGAAACACGTAGATCGCAAAGTGGTTTCTGCTATAGGTCGTGCTCGTAATCGGATGACCAAGAACCTGCCTGTTCAATGAATGGCCGCCGCTATCGAATCGAATACGGTCCCACCGCATTGGATGATTTAGATTCGCTGGCGGAAAGAGTCAGAAAACAAATCTTGCGCGAGATTGAACGACTGAAATGCGGGTTGCACGGCGACATCAAACGCCTTCGCCGAGCCGACGTAGCCTACAGATTGCGGACCGGCGATTATCGCATCTAGTTTGATGTGGAAGACGCTATTGTTATCCGCAGAATCGGACATCGCAAAAACGTGTATGACTAAGACACTCGAACGCGAAATCAGCCGGACGGTGCGACAGAAACGTCAACAACTTTCCGTGATCCGCGAGGAAGTCGAAAACCTTCTGGATTATCTGGCTGTCTTGGAAGCGCGCGCCAAAGACGCTGGCAAGCCACGCCTTAGCCATGACGAGGTGAAAAAACGATGCGGTTGAAGTTGTAACTTGTTTTATCCTGCAAAGGCGCTTTGCAGACGGGTGTGTCCGCACTGCTATAGGTGGAAATCGTCCCGTTCTGTGAAGATTTTAAAAGGCCCGCGAAACACGCGAATTAACGCCAATGATCAGCGGGCTGGGCCTAAATTCTCAATCTTAATCGGTTTTCCAATTCGCGTTATTCGCGTGTTTCGCGGGCTTCAACGTTGTATTTTTCTAACCCCATCCGTGTTATCAGCGTAATCCGCGGTCAAAAATTCGGTTGCGGCGAAGGCGTTCTGGGTAAGACGCGTTGCAATTGTCCGGCGTCACTAGCACCGGCGAGCCGCCTAGGCGGCTAGCTGCTCTGGAGCAAAACAATCAGCCCATCTGACAGACAGACGCGTCGACGCTTCGGCACGGCTGAATAAGCCGCAGGGGCTGGATCTTCGCTGAGACACCGTTTAGCGCGATTTCCAGATTTCGGACGATTGACGCCGCAGTCGTAAAGAGCTGAGTCGTGAATTTTGTAGCGCGGGCAGCCGATGTGAGGCGACCACATTTGGCCATTTTCCCGATTCTTAAGACGAACAATTTATCGAGGCCTTTTCCTATGAAAAAAATCTCTTCTTCAATGACCGCGCGCACCACTATCAGCGCGCTTTTTTTTGTAATCGGCGTTTTCCTGGTTGTGTTCGCGTTCTTTGCAACCGCGTTACGCTCAGCGACGCCTAGCTCCGGGACACTCAACCCGACCGGCCCGACCGTGAATTG
>QHOW01000056.1:0-16106 GCA_003219435.1 Verrucomicrobiota bacterium
CGGAGCTGCGCAGCAAACTTCACGATGCCGGCGTCCCAAACTTGTGGATTCCAAAACAAGTCCAGCGTGTCGAATCCATTCCGGTCCTCGCCTCCGGCAAACTCGATCTCAAAAAATGCAATGAGCTTGCGGAAAATGACGAATGAGCAATGACGAAGGATGGAAGAATGACCCGCCTTCACGCAGCTTCGGCGCGGCAGGCGAAATCCAAACCATAAAAAGCGTTGATTGTGCGCTTCAGCCAGTTGAGGGTTCTGCCTTCCTTCGTCATTCGTCATTCGTCATTCGTGCTTCGTCATTCTAGTCATTCGTCATCGGCCATTCATTCCGCATTCCACCGGCTTGCGAATCGCACAGCAGCAATTTTTATGAAGCTGCTCTTTGGCTGCGTGGCGCGAGTCTATGTTTTGCGGCGCGGAAATTCGAATCTCGCCGGTGGATTTCTGCTGGCGTCAAATCACATCAGCCATTTCGATCCGTTTATCATTTCGTCGGTCGTGCGGCGCAAAATCGATTGGATGGCCATGGCAGAATTCTTTCCGCTTCCGCTGCTCGGGTTTTTTTTGCGGGCCGTCGATGCATTTCCGGCGGAACGAAATCGCGCAGATCGCAAAACCATCCGAACCGCAATTGAGCGGCTGAAGCAAGGACGGATCGTAGGCCTTTTTCCCGAAGGCGGCATTCGCGACGGCGCACGTTCGCTGCTGGAGGGCGCCGCGCTGCGGCCGGGCGCATCGACACTTGCGCATATCGCCGGAGTTCCAATTCTGCCGTGCGTGATCGTCGGCAGCGATCGCCTCTACTCAAAGAGCCGCTGGCTGCCGCTGCGGCGCACGCCGATCTGGATCGCTTTTGGTGATCCGATCCCGCATTTTCCCGATCTCGAAAAATCTGCCGCGCGTGCGTGCATCGAGCACGAATTGGCCCACGCGTTTAAACTTCTCTACGCTGAGTTACGCGAGAAGTTTTCGCTCACATCGGATGACTTGCCACAGCCGCCGCGGGAACGCTTTGGACTGCGCGGACATGTCCGCGCTCTCAAAAGCGCCGATCCCGTCATTGCGGGGCCGCACTCCAAAACTGCTCGTTTTGCCGCAAGCGGTGTCGATTGGCTCATGTGCGCATCGATCAACCTCCTTCAGTTGCGTCACAGGCTGCACGCGCGCAGTCGTGAGGAAATGGAGCGCTATGTCACGACATGCGAGAAGCTCACCGCCGAAGACTATTACGCCGTGCCGAACGGCGCAGAAATTGCCACCGTAATCTCCGATCGACCCGGCGCCACAATTACATGGCAGAGTCCGATCGATACAAAGTTTCCAGCGAACAACGTCGCGCGTGCTGATTTTTTTTCGTGTGCGCAGGGCTGGGGTGCGCCGACCGTTCTCATGTTGCACGCGCTCATGTCCGCGAGCCACATCGGATATCGTCGCTACGCGGCGCGCTTTAATAAACTGGGATGGAACGCGTGCTTCGTTCATCTCCCATATCACTATTCACGTGTCCCACGCGGCCATTGGAACGGGGAGCTCGCTATCACTGCCGATCTCATCCGCAACGCAGAGGGGCTGCGTCAGGGCGTGATCGAGTTGCGCCAACTGATGGCAATATTGCGCGAGCGCAGCTGCACTGAGTTTGGCGTGCTCGGCACTAGTTATGGCGGATGGATCGGTGCCCTGCTGGCGATGGTGGAGCGCGATTTCCGTTTCGTAGCGTTGATGGCGCCGATTGTGAATGTTGAGCATGCGATTTGGGAGAGCCCGGCGACGAGATTCATGAGGCGCGAATTGCACCGGGCAAACATCGAACCATCTCTTATTGCCCGGCATTTTCACCTGAGTTCTCCAATGCATAATCTCCCGCTATGCGATGCGGACCGCGTGCTCTTTGTCGCCGGCGAATTCGACTTGATCGCGCGACCCGACGATGTTGAGAAAATCCACGGACATTGGCGCGGCTCAGAGCTGCTGCGCGTGCCGCAAGGACATTTCGGTTATCGCATGTTACGCGAAACAATCGCGCGATTGAAGGAGCGCGGATTATAGACGTCGACCTCGCATTTAGTTTCGCGAATCCGACGGAGGCGACTTGATTCCAAGAAATTCCAGACTTGGTCCAAGGTCGCTGAACGCTGCTTCCGCAAGAACATTGTGACCTTCGCCGGATGCATGCCAGCCGTCCACTGCGTGGAGCAATTCTGCGCGGCTCAAATCGGCTGTCGCTAAGGCATCCGAATAACGCACCTGCACATTCACATTGTCCGCAAGGGCGCGGTTCAATTCGCTTACCATCGCGCGCAGTTCCTTATTCACCATCGCGCCAAGACGAATCAAATTCGACCGGTAAGCTGGCCGAAAGGAGGTGAAATATTTGTAGGCGGTTTCAAGATGCGGGTACCGAGTCGGGTCTTGCGTTCGAAGGCGCTCTGCGATTTCGCGCCCTTTGAAGTACGCCTCGAAATTGACGAGACCATACACCACGATCGCAACCCGGTGACGCTGCATTCGCGCGCCCTCAATCAGCCGCCGCATCTGTCGCGCGAAATTTTCTCGAAAATGCCGGCTGTGTCGCTGCAAACGACTCTCTGGTTGGTCCAGTTCGCTCCGCGGACTTCGCCATGCCCAATCGATGTTGTTGTGTCCGATCGCGATCAGAATTAAATCGGGAAAGCGCTCCGCTGCCAGCAATTGGCCAATTTGTCCGGAGAAATTGCGCGTCCGAAGAATTCTTCGAAAAAAATTCTGCCGTTCGCACTCGCGATCTACTAGGGCGCCGATGCCCGCGTATTCCATCGCGACAAATGGGCTCAACGTCTCCAGCCTCTTGGAGACGCTCCGAATGCTCGCGGACGAAAAATCGGTGTCGAGAAACCAGTTGTTGCCACGACAAGTGCGGGCACGCCAAAATGTGCTCAGAACCGACGAGACATACATGCCGGTGCAAACGCTGTCGCCGATCATGGCAACGTGCGGCAGTCGCGCGACCAGTTCAGCCCAGGTAATCTTCCGATTCCGGTAGGCGAGATAATCAAGATGAAACCGCGACTCTGGCTCGGCTATACGCTCCAGAACGTTCGCACTGATCACCCGAACAGGCTTCTTCATGAGTTCCCTCAATCCAACCAATCCATCGCCCTGAGCAATCGTCGGAACTCCGGGTCGTCGGTCCAAAGCTCGGGCAACCAGTCACCGATTGGCTGGCGTTTCCACCATGCTTTGTCGCCCAACGGGGCAAACTCATAACGATAAAGTCGTGCCCGAATGTAATGAGGCGGCGCGTCAGGGAACGGATTGTTGGCCAGGAGCGAAAGCGTAGCGCGATCGTTGTGCAAAAGTTTCCAGACGAAATGCAGTGTCCATGGGTATTCGGCGGGTGATGCCATGGCCGCGAACCAGATTTGCCAGTCGATTCGCGGTTGATACGGCGCGACGAACGGCGGTCGCCGGTCTGGATTCCCCGGCTTGGCTTTGAATTCGTATTCCTTCCATCTGGTGTCGTCTGTGATCAATGCGTCGTCGGTTCCCTCAAAAATAATTTCGAGACGTTCGCGCCCGACGCTGCCGAATGCCCCATAAGTGTTTACGAGGTCGAGCGGATCATAGGAGTAATTCATCAGTTGCCGCCCGGAAACGAGATTGAGCACCGGTGCAATGCTCAGATACGCAACCAGAATCGACAGCGCGACGGTGATCGCCGTGCCAATTCGAGACGGTTTGGATTCTTGCGCGGCCCGCTTCGCCCGTCGAACCAGCGCCTTCGGCAAAAGGTGTCGAAGGAACGTGTCGTCGAAGCAGGCGAGGAAAGGAATGATCGTCAGATAATTCAGAAAGGAAAGATTCCCGCTGATGATGAGAAAGATTTGAAATGTGACCAGCAGTACTCCTGCGATGTGCCGCGCCGTCCGTGGACCGAAGGAAAACCATGGCACGACGAGTTCGACGAAGTGGTTCCAGGCCGTCTCCAACTTGAGCGACCAATGCGGTGAAAAATGCAGATAACGACTGATCGGATTGGGGATCGGCTGCGTTTCGTAGTGATAGTAAAGGCAGGTCAGATCGCGCCAGCAGGAGTCGCCGCGCAGCTTGATCAGCCCGGCACCAATCATGATGCGAAACCCGAGCCAGCGAAAAAGCCAGAAAACGAGGATCGGCGGACGGCATTTCGGGAATGGGCGGCCATCGATCAATGGGCAAAGAAAGATCGACAAAAACCCGGTCTCAAGCAGTTGAATCTCCCAGCCGTAGCCGTACCAGATTTGGCCGATATGAACAATCGACATGTACATCGCCCAGAGAATCGTGAGAAGGAGCGCATTCGCATACCCGCCAAAAACGACCAGCGACAAACCGAAACCTGCCCAGGCAAAGATCGACAATGTCTTGTCTGAGATTCCAAACCAAAAGAGCGTCGGGACTTGCAACATGCTGGCCGTTTGGGAACCGAGCTGGTTTTGGATAATGTTAAGAAAATGACTTGCTGGTGTTAATCCATGCTCGCCCACCAAGGGGACGAGCTGCTGGGCGGCAACGAGAAACGCAACCGCATAAACGAGACCCAGCAGTCGCAGAATAACAAATCGCGTCAGCCAATAGGAGTTTCCGCGTGCGAAAAGCTTGTCGAGGATGCTTTCGTCATTCATGGCATCGACATTGGCGAGCGCGTGCCTCAAAGGTTCAACGCTCAACATAGATTGTTCAACCAACGCGCGATCCGAAACTCCGGCATCAGATTGCCAGCGCGCGAGAGAATTGCCAAGGGGGGGAATTGAACTCCCGACCAACCCCGAATGCTTTCGTGGCTGCTCTACCGCTGCAAGTGATAGATTGCTAGCTTCGGATTCTTCTTTTTAGCGCACTTTCAATCCTTCGCGCCTCAAGTAGCGTCGGGACCTTTTTCTTGGCGATAATTTCAAGCTTCTCCCCAAGGCGTTTCGTCGTCGCGGTATGCCCACGCAAATGCTGGGCGTAGCGAGTATCAAGATCAACCGCTGAACCAATGTAATGTAGACCAGAAGATCCGCGCAGGATGTAAACCCAAGGCATACAAAAGAAAACTGCCAGGGGGGAGAATTGAACTCCCGACCAAGGGCTTATGAGTCCCCTGCTCTACCGCTGAGCTACCCTGGCGCTAATTTTCTCTCGATTATAATAAACAACCCCGCACCGACCAACCCCGAATGCTTTCGGGGCTGCTCCACCCCGACATTCGTCGGGGCGGGCCGCTGAGCTACCCTGGCGTTGCGGCGAAAAGATTCAAGGGCACGCCGCGACATGTCAATGGAGCGTGAACTTACTGTTTCGCCTTCGGGATGTACGCGGCGAGGTCCTTTTCACGGCCACGAAGCGCGGCCATGAAACAGACTCCGCCACGCTCCGTGACAGCCCCAATCCAGCCTTCTTGATGAATATAGCGCCACCCTGGAAACCGCAATACTGCCCCCGACTTGACGTCCCTCTCCGCTGGAAAGAGAAAAAACTGCATACGTTTCTCGGACACCCAGATTTGGGCAACGCGTTGTGACTGATCGTCCTCGAAAACGCGGCAGCCGATCGTGTGAAAATCGGCAAACTCCGGGGGGACGTCGTAATGTTCCAGCCCGTGTTTCATAAAAAACAAATCACTCAAAGTCCCCGCCTCGGCGTTCACCGGATCGAGAACGACCGATCGGGTCGAGCCGGCAATCGTCAACAATTTCCGCGCGGTCGGCGAACCCGGAAAATCATTCAGGCGTGCAACAAACTGGAAGACGAGCACCCCGGCGATTACGACAAGAGCGATCCCGACCGCGAGAACGGCTGGGTTACGCAGGGTTTTCTTCCATGTCCATTTGGAAGGCGAAAAGAGGTCTTTAGTAGAGAACCATTCGGCAGTGGCCGGCGGAATGGGGATAATACGAACTAATTCGTGCAACGCGCGATCAAAGCTCTGTTGATTCGCAAATTCGTTCGAATCACTTGCACGGAAGACGGCTGAGCGCATGGAACGATCCCGGATGCGCTCCTTACCGATCGGCGCGCAATTCAGGAGCGCTCGCTTGCGACGCGATAACCGCGGCGTTTTCATACTTTCGTCTTTTCAGGAAGCATGGCATCCAGCCATGCCTGAAATTGTCGTCGTCCCAGCGCGAGTAAACGCGAAAGCTCGCTTAGCTTGAGTTCCGCCAACTCGAGAATTTCGCGGTAATCGAATTCATCGAGATAAAAAAGGGCAAGCGCCGTCCTCTGAGGATCTGGCGCAGCGGAAATCCAAATTGCCAGTTGGGTGGAGTCAAGCTGCGCAATTTGTGACGAAGCCGCTGAAGTGATATCACGCTCCTCCAACTGGAGAGGCTCGGCTTGTAAGTCGGTTTCGCTTGCTTCCAAACAACGCCAGCGCGCGTCGCGGAAAATCCAAAATCGCTGGTTTGGCAGTTCCCCATGAGCGGCGCGCAGAGCCGCCTCACGCAAGGTTGTCTCAAAAATTTCCTGTGCTTTGCGTGGATCGCCCAGCATCAAAAAACAAAAGCGATAAAGCTGCGGTAGATTTTGTTTCGGAGCGGCCACGCTGATTTTTCAAACCGGAATGTTACGCACCTCGACCGAGTCGACAAGCGAGCGATTTAGATTATTACAGCGACTTTCGCTCGATCGGCCGCCGAGCGACTACAGACATGATTTTCGAGGAGGATCGACGGCGCACAGCTTAGCGCATCTTTTCTAAACGGCGCGCCACTTCCTGGGCGTTCTCTCGACTGTTGAAAGCGGAAACGCGGAAATATCCTTCGCCCTGGGTGCCAAAGCCCGCGCCGGGCGTGATAACCACGTTTAAGTCGCGCAGCATGCGATCGAACATTTGCCAGCTTGTCAGGCCATCGGGCGTTTTCACCCAAATGTAAGGCGCGTTAACGCCGCCGAAAACCGTCATGCCAGCTTCGGCCACAGCTTCGCGCAAGATTTTTGCGTTGCCCATGTAATGATCAATCAATACGCGAATCTGTTGCCGTCCTTCCGGAGTATAGAGCGCAGCCGCGCCACGCTGCACCGGATAACTCACGCTGTTCGCCTTGGTGCTCCAGCGTCGATGCCAAAGAGGATGCAGTGGCATTCTTTTTCCTGACTCCGTTCGCGCAAGCAATGATTTTGGCATGACCGTAAACCCACAGCGCACGCCAGTGAAACCGCCATTCTTGGAAAAACTGCGTAGTTCCACCGCGCAATCGCGGGCGCCCGGAATTTCGAAAATCGAGCGCGGAATATTTGGCTGAGAAACATACGCTTCATAAGCAGCGTCATAAAGGAGCAGCGCCTCGTGTTCCTGCGCATAATCGACCCAGCGCGAAAGCTGTTCGCGAGATGCAACCGCTCCGGTGGGGTTATTGGGAAAACAAAGATAAACCAGATCGACGTGTTCTCGCGGCGGTTCGGGAACGAATACGTTGTCAACGATGCACGGCAGATAAAGAAGACCCTCGTAGCTGCCGTCTGACTTCACCGGACCACTGTGTCCCGCCATGACGTTGGTATCGACATAGACCGGATAGACCGGGTCCGGGACTGCGACTTTGTTTTGGTCGCCGAGAATATCGAGGATGTACCCGCAATCGCATTTCGATCCGTCCGAGACAAAAATCTCATCATCGGCGATCTCGATGTTGCGGTCGCGATAATCATGTTGCGCGATTGTCGATCTTAGAAATTCGTAGCCTTGCTCAGGACCGTAGCCGCGAAAGGTTTCACGTTTCCCCATCTCATCGATGGCCTGTTTCATCGCGTCGATCGCCGCGGAGGGGAGCGGCTCCGTGACATCGCCAATTCCGCAGCGAATCAAACGTTTGCTCGCTTCGGGATTCGCCTCGCAAAACTCGCGAACACGACGTGCAACTTCCGGAAACAGATATCCAGCCTCGAGCTTAAGATAATTTTCGTTTAGATACGCCATTTCTTCTGCGATCGCTGAACCGTACAAGGTTAGCGGCGGTCACAGACCGCCGCTACAGCAAGAATTCGTCGGCGCGAATCAGTAGTTTTTTCCGACCGCGTCCCAGTTTACGACATTCCACCAAGCCTTGAGGTAATCAGCCCGGCGGTTTTGGTACTTGAGATAGTACGCGTGCTCCCAAACGTCGACCCCAAGAATCGGCGTGTTTCCATCCATGAGCGGACTGTCCTGATTCGGGGTGGAAATAACTTCAAGCTTCCCACTCTTGTTTTTAACGAGCCACGCCCAGCCGCTGCCGAAACGGCCCACCCCGGCTGCTGCAAATTTCTCTTTGAAATCATCAAAACTGCCAAAAGCGGATTTGATGTCATCGGCAAGTTTGCCTTTCGGCTCGCCACCTGCGTCTGGCCCCATGATTTTCCAGAAGAAGGAATGATTGGCATGGCCACCGCCGTTATTTCGCACCACTGTGCGAATGTCTTCTGGAACAGCGCTTAAATCGCTGATCAAATCCTCGACCGATTTCTTTTCCAGATCGGCCTTGCCTTTGATCGCTTTGTTAACGTTGTCTATGTATGCTTGATGATGCTTGGTGTGATGGATTTCCATCGTGCGCGCGTCGACGTGCGGCTCCAGAGCATCGTAGGCGTAGGGTAATTTTGGTAATTCGTAAGCCATAATGTGTAAAATTAGATCGAAACGCTGCTAACGACAGGATTTATTTTTCTCGCGAGAAAGACGCTGAATCTTCGGGGCTAGCTGCAATTCACCGAACCGCCGGGATGGCGCGTGATCGGCATCCGACCAGGGCGACTGAGGTCACGCCCCTACCCATCGCAGCGATAAAAACTCGGACGATGTCCGAGACTGCTGCGATAATTCACATAGGTCGCCAGAGCAAGCAGCGGAAAATTCTGGCGGTACATGTCGTATTTCAAATAAAAGACGCGCGGAAACCCGGTGCCGGTGATTTGCTCTTCATCCCACGAGCCGTCCGGTTTTTGCGAGCCGAGCAAGAAACGCAAGCCCCGCTGAATACTCGGCCGATCGAGATCGCCGCACGCACAGATGGCCATCACTGCCCATGCCGTTTGCGATGCTGTGCTCTCGCCGATGCCTTTGGTCGCCGGGTTGTCGTAGGTCTCGCATGTCTCGCCCCAGCCCCCATCGCTATTCTGACAGCTCTCAAGCCAATCGCGCCCCCGCAAGATCCAGTCCTGCGTCATGTCCTGGCCGATCGCGCGCAAGCCGCGCAGGGCTTGCCAGGTACCATAGATGTAATTGACGCCCCAACGGCCGTACCAGGAACCGTCATCGTCCTGCGTGTCGATCAAATATTGGAGGGCGTCGCGCACGCACTGCGCTTTGGCATCGAACCCAATGTAACCGAACAACTCCAGGGTGCGCGCGGTCAGGTCACTGCACGTTGGATCGAGAATCGCATTGTGATCGGCAAACGGCATGTCTTCGAGCCACGGCGTCGTCACGTTCTTGTCAAATGCCGCCCAACCACCATTGCGACATTGGAAACTCAGCTGCCAACCAAGTGCGCGGCGAAACAGCTCATTAAGCGATCGCGGATCGTTCGGCCGGACCAGCCGCAATGCCATTAGCACCATCGCCGTGTCATCGGTATCGGGGTAATAAATGTTGTTATACTCGAACGCCCACCCGCTCGCTTCGGGATGTGAATTGTTTACCGCCCAATCACCGCGAATACGCACTTCCTTGTTGATCAGCCAATCGGCGGCCCTTTGCAGCGCGGGATGCTCCGGAGAAACGCCGGATTCCGCCAGCGAGATGATGTTGATCGCAGTGTCCCAAATGGGCGACAGACACGGTTGTATGCGAAAATCCTCGGAATCGCCGACAAAGAGTTCGGCGAAATCCCTTTCCGCTTTTGCATAAACGGGATTTGTTTTTGAATAGCCAAGCGCGCGCAACGCGATCAGACAGTTCAGCATCGCCGGATACACCGCCGCAAGGCCGTCGCTCCCCTCGCCAATCCGTTCGACCATCCACCGTTCCGCTTTTTCAAGCGCGCGCCGGCGCAGCGGCCGAAACCCGAGTGGATGCAGGAATTTCAGAACGTCTTCGACTCGCAGAAAAAAATTGCGCCAAGTCCAGAAGCGTTCGCTGCGGGAGAGCCGCAAATCGCTTTGCTCCGTGCCGAGGGGATAGAGCTCGTGCAATTGCTTTTCTCCAGGCAACACGCGAGTCGGTTTGAAATGATTAATGATAGCCAGGGGCACAAGCATGGCCCGGCTCCACGACGACATTTTGTAAATGTTAAACGGCGCCCAGCTCGGCAGGAGCACCATTTCCGCAGGGATTGTGGGCAAATACTTCCATGGAAATTGTCCCAGGAGCGCAAGATAAAGCTTGCTGAAGGTATTCATCTGAGGAATACCGCCGAGGCGCATGATGTTAGAGCGCGCTTCATGCATGAATGGCGCGTCCGCCGAGCAGCGAGCGAGTTTCAACGCAAAATATGCTTTCACAGAAGCGTTAATCTCGCTCGGGCCGCCGTGATAAATATTCCAGCCGCCATCCAAAAGCTGCCGTTTCAAAATGTGCTGGACGCAACGCCGCTGCAATTGCCCATCGACTTCGCCGCACCAGTGCATGAAAAGGACGTAATCGGAGCAGAGTGTGCTATCAACCATCAGCTCGCCGCACCAATGCCCGTCGGTCTTCTGTTGCCGCAAGAGATTTTCTTGCGCGCGCCGGATGGCTTCCGAAATCTCGGCGTCGCTGGCGGAATATGACTGCGCGAGATCGGGTCGTGCGCTTGGCAAAGAAATTACGTCAGAGGACCTGTTCATGCTCGATCTTGGACCTGTCGATCCATTAACTGCTCGAAGTTATGATGCCTGCGCTGAAGCTTCGGCATTCTTTCCCGTGAGATGTCCGTTTCCGGAACTCACGCCGTTATACGCAAGAACTTCGCTGCCACGGCCGGTCGGTTTCGGTTTCGGGCCGAAATTGAATTTCACCGTTTTCCACGTGTCGCCGCGCTGGGCTTGCAGGCCCAAGGTTGCAGTCGGCTCGTACCCGCAGTGCACCATGCAGTTTTCGCAACGACTGTCGCGCGCTACCCCATTCACGATGCCGTATCGGTCCCACTCGGTTTTTTCGAGAAGTTCCGCATACGTCGAATAGTGACCGTCGGTCATGAGATAGCAGGGACCCTTCCAGCCGCGAATGTTTCGGGTCGGAATTGCCCAGGCGGAACAGGTTAAATCGCGCTTGCCGCCGAGAAATTCAAAATAAACCGGCGTCCCAAAGAATGTGTATCGATTCATCCATTCCTCGATTTTTTGGAATTTCTGAATGGTCATCGCGCGGGTGAGAAAGAAATTTTCCGGACGCAAATTGAGCCGCTTGACCATGTCTTTCTTGGCGGCGTCGTACTCGTATCCGGGAGTAATCGTGTGGCCATCCACGCCGAGATCGGAAAGGTAATCGAACATCTGCTCGATCTCCTGCATGTCGGTTTCTTTGTAGATGGTCGTGTTGGTGGCGACTTGGTAGCCGAGCAGCTTGGCCATCTTGATCGCAAGGATGCACTCCTTGAAAACGCCTTCGCGCTCCACGATGAGATCGTGCGTGCGCTCGAGCCCGTCGAGGTGAACGTTCCAGTACATCCAGCCTGTCGGTCCGATCGTCGGCTTGGCCACATCCTTTGGGCCTTTCCGAATCTCCGCTGCATCTTTCTCGGTGATCAAATTCGCGCCGAGAAATGCAGCAATTTTTGCTTCGACAAACTCCGGCTGAATCGACAATTGCGACGCAAGCCACTCGCGCATTTTCTTGCGCATGAACATGGCGTTTGTGCAGATGTAAACGATCCGTTTTTGCTCGAGCAACCCTTCCACCAGCGCTTCGATATGCGGGTAAATCAACGGTTCGCCGCCGCAGATCGAGATCATCGGCGCGTCGCACTCGGCCGCCGCCCCGAGGCAATCCTCCAAGCTCATCATATCCTTCAGAGACGTGGAGTATTCGCGAATCCGGCCGCAACCGGTGCACGTCAGGTTGCAAGTGTGCAACGGCTCAAGTTGGAGCACCGTGGCGAACTTCTTCGTGCCACGCAACTTATGCCCGATCATGTAGGCCGCGATTTTCGCCGTGAGCGGGAGTGGAAATCTCATAAAAGCGAGGATAGTAACAAGACCTGCTGGCGTGTCAACCGGCCGCCTGAGGAAGAAACGCGGAGCCTTTTGGTTGGAAGTCCGCAAAATCTTCCCCAACATCGCCCGGAGCGCAATGGTTCAAATGATTTCGTTTCTCGCCTAGATTGTGTCCGTATGTATCGACAATCGGATCAGCCGACTCCATGCCAGCCGCGCCGGATCAAACTGACGGCGATCGCGGCAAGAAGGAGCGCGATTATTTTCGAAACGCCGCGTAATCCCTGTTGGCCTATCCAGCGGGTGAACTGGTCGGCATTCCAGAACGCGATCCCGACCAGCGCGAGATTTAACACGAGCGAGACCAGTGTAAATACCAGGCCGACCGTATCGACCAGAATAAGCAGCGCAGTCAGTAGCGCTGGCCCGGCGATCAGAGGCATCCCGAGCGGAACAACGCCAAATTCGTTGCCGCCTCCGCGATCCTGTGGCCCAAGACTGAGCAATTCGCGGCCTGCCAGCCCAAGCAGAATAAGACCGCCCGCGACTTGAAAATCCGCCACCGTGATCCCAAGCGCAGCGAAGATGATTTTGCCAAGAAAGATAAAACCGATCGCGATGCCGAGGGCCGTGATAATTCCCAGAAGCGCCTGCCGCTTTTGCTGTTCACGCGAAACGCTCGTGCCAAGGCCTAAAAAAATCGCAACGAGCCCTATCGGGTCGATGGCGACAAAGACTGGGATAAAGGCGAGGAAGAATTTCTCGATCATCATGGCGCGGACATCCCAGCTCCCGGTTCTCGCCACAGATGAACACAGATGGAACACTGATTCATCAAAATTCCTTCGCCCATCTTTGAAAATCTGTGTAAATCTGTGGCCGATTCCTCTTCTCTAAACCCGAGCTTCACACTTCTATGAAATCCACGTTTCTTTGCCTGCCAGTAATCCTTGCCGCTTTGAATTCAAATCTTTCCGCCGCTGAACTAAAATCCGTCGATGATTTTCGCGATGCTGCGGCGAAGGCAAACTCGGTCTTAACGATTCCCGAATGGGAACAAACACCGGAAGCGGTCGAGGCTTCCATGAAAGATGCGATCGCCAAAGCGAACACCGCGCTGGATCAGATCGGCGCCCAGGATTTGGGCAAAGTTACGTTTAAAAGTACCGTCGTTGCACTCGATGATCTTACCTACCAGGCCGGAATTGCGGCGAACAAAGCGACGCTCATAAAAGAGACGAACACGAATCCCGCGATGCGCAGCGCAGCCGAGAGCGCGGTAAAGGCGTTTCAAGAATGGGCGGTTGGAATTGATTATCGCGAAGACGTTTACAAAGCCATCAAAGCTTTCGCCGATACTCATCCGAAGCTCTCGGGCGAAGACGCGAAACTGCTCAAGGAAACATTGCGCGATTACCGGCGCGCCGGCCTGGATCTGCCGCCCGATCAACGGAAAGAAGTCGAACAACTGCGCAAGGAACTATCCAACCTCGGGACCGATTTTGACACAAATATCGTTAAGGCGAGCGCTCCGGTCATATTTACAAAGGCCGATCTCAATGGCATGCCGGAGAGTTTCTTCGCCTCGCCCGGTATCAAGACTGGAGACGACGCTTACACGGTAATGGCAAACGTTACCTGGCAGTTCAACACGGTGGAGGAGAACGCAAAGAACGAAGACACTCGCAAAAAACTTTATGTCATTCGCGAAACTCTCGCGAAAGACACAAACGTCCCCGTTCTCAATCAAATGCTGGCGCTCCGGAACAAGATTGCGCTGCGGCTGGGTTACAAATCATGGGACGACTTCCAAACCGAGGTCAAAATGGCCAGGACCGGCGCGAATGCGAAGAAGTACATCAGCGACCTCGTCATTGGAATCCAGCCGAAGTTCGATAGCGAAGTAGCTGAATTACAAAAGCTAAAAGCCGCCGATACGAACGATCCAAACGCCAAAATCGACGTCTGGGACTGGCGCTATTACAGCAACCAGCGGAACAAACAGAAATACGATGTCGATAAGGAAGCTCTGCGCGCCTATTTCCCGTTCCAAAAGGTGCTCGACGGGATGTTCAACATCTATCAGAGCATTTTCGGTCTGAAGTTCGAAAAGATCGCCGTGCCTTACAAATGGATCGATGACCTCCAGCTTTATCTCGTGACCGACTCTGCCACGGGCGAGCCGCTCGGGATCTTTTATCTCGATATGTTTCCGCGCGAAGGAAAATTCAATCACTTCGCGCAGTTCGATGTTATTAGCGGCAAATTGTTACCGGATGGAAAATACCAGCGGCCAACCGTCGCATTGCTTTGTAATTTTCCACCGGCGAACGCAGACAAGCCATCTTTATTGACGCACAGCGACGTGGAAACGTTGTTCCACGAATTTGGTCACGCTCTGCATTCGATTGTCACTCGCGCCAAGTACGGCCGTTTCGCCGGAACTCATGTGCCGGGTGATTTTGTCGAAGCGCCCTCGCAGATGCTGCAAAACTGGGTCTGGGACAAAAAGGTACTAGACACGTTCGCCGCCGATTACCGCGATCCATCGAAAAAGATTCCAGGGCAGATCATTAATAAAATGAACGATGCCAAGCTGGCCAACGCCGGTGTCTTTTACCGCCGCCAATTCGCGTTCGCCTCGCTCGATCTCACTCTGCACGATCAACACGCCGAAGATGCGCCTTACGATTGCGTGGCAATCTCAAACCCGATTCTGGAAAAAGTTTTTCTCCCAATCGATCCGAGCACGACGTTTGTTTCGTACTTTGGCCATTTAAACGGTTACGATGCCGGTTACTACGGTTACGCCTGGGCCGACGCGATCGCGGCCGACATGGCGACCGTGTTTGAAAAGGCCAAGGATGGTTACTTCGACAAGCAAGCCGGCTTGCGATTGCGTCGTGAAATTTACGAGCCGGGCGACTCGCGTGATGTCAACGTCTCGATCGAAAAGTTCCTGGGACGGAAGCAATCGGTCCAACCATTCTTGAAAAAGATCGGTATCGGTCCGCAAGACAAAAAGAAAGCGCCCGCCGGGCCGTCTCAGGAAGCGAGATAGCAGCAGATCTCACCACGGATGAGCGCAGATGAGACACTGATTCCTTCCGCCTATCTGTGAAAACCTGCCTGCCAAGCCTCGCGAAGGCCGGTGTCAATCTGTGGGTAGTTTTCCTTTACTCGGGATCAGTATCTCACCACAGATGACCTTCCTTCGGCAACCAGGTAAGCCCGCGTGACAATTTCCCTGTCCGAATCTGCCGAGCAATCGAGAAAAATTCAACGCCTTGATCCGCTGTTAATCGCGGCACTGGCGCTTGCGTTCCTTTTTTGTCTGCAGGGCATCACTTGGGGGCGGGTCGAATGCTGGAATCGCAGTCAAATCGCACTGCAAAGTTTGCGCGCGCTGCGGCCGGGTAACTACATGAAGCCGCCGTTTCACATCTACCTAAACCACGTTTTCGTGGTCTGGCCAATCACCGCGGCTCTGCAAATTGCCCAAGTGCCGAAGGAAAAAGTTAAAGTCGCCAATTCGGCAAAGTTAATCGGATCGCGGTTAGTGACGATTGCGCTTTTTCTCGGCACAATTGCACTCGCTTATAGTTTTAGCCGTCGCTCGTACGGAAGATTTTCGGCCGTTATCATCGCCTTTGTTTTCGCTACGAGCGCCGGATTTGTCACTTACGCGCATTTCCTCACCGCCGATATCCCGCTCTTATTTTGGATGCTGGCGGCGTTTTGGGCCGGGTATCGACTCGCATCAGCTCCCAGCACGTGGAACTACGCCGTCGCTGGCTTTTTGACCGGCATCGCAATCGCGACCAAATACAACGGCCTGGCAGTCGGAATCGCGCTTCTTGTCGCGCATTTCTTCGCGACGAAAGACGCCGGCCTTCGAAGGATAATTCTTAGTCGTCAACTCGGGATTGGATTGGGCATGGTCCTCCTCGGATTTCTGTTCGGATGCCCGACTGCGCTTTATGAGCCGAGAAAATTCTGGAACGATTTCATCTACAACTACACCGTCACGCCCCGTTACTCAGGTCAACCGGACCG
>QHOW01000056.1:16121-19449 GCA_003219435.1 Verrucomicrobiota bacterium
GAATTCCTGACGCGATTTTGATCGTCGGCCTCGCGATTTTAAGCTGCATTGTAATCCTGAGACGCCGCGACATCAGCGATGCCGCAACGTGCGGATTCATCCTAAGCAGCGCCGTATTTCTTCTCTATTTTTTGAAAGTGGGGGCGTTCCCGCGAACTGAAACGCGCTACGTTTTACCCGCCGTTCCGTTCCTGATTTTGATGATTGGTCCGGCGCTGCAGACGTTCGAACGCCGAAAATGGATTCTGGCGCTACTCGTGCCAGTTCTGCTTTACAACTGCATTTGCAGTTATCTGGTCGGGAAGCGTTTCAACAATGATCCGCGGATGAAGGCGCAACTTTGGATCGTGAAAAACGTCCCGCGCGGCAGCGTGATCGAATCAAGCGGTACCTGTCCGCATTGGTCTAAACTGCCGGACTTCGATGCCAGCGAAATTAATCTTGGCCGACCCGGCCGGCCCAGCCCGCCAGCTCGAGACATCACCGGTTCCGCAAGACTTTTCCCGAATGGGTGCAACCCCTCGTTGCCGAGAAAGAAGGAAATCCCGACCAAGGACTGTTCACCGCCGCCGCCTTGGAGAAGCGCAATCCAAATTACATCACCATTTATTCGCTGGATTATCGCGTGCCCAGCGAAACGGTGCGCAGATATTACGGTGACCTTCTTACTGCGAAATTCCCCTACGCCATCGTGTTCGATGCCGACATACCACGTGCGCCGAAATGGATTTATCCGCGCACGATCGATCACCTGCGGGGACGCATCACTATTTTGCAGCGGAAAAATTGAAGACCTTGTTTGCCAGTCGAGTCGCCCTCGCTGCCATCGGCGTAGCGATGGCCGGATTGTTGACGTCGTGTCAACGCACGGAATCGGATATCGATGCAGAACGCGCCTGCAGCTTGCGCGACATTGAGGTATGAAAACCGCACGCTTGCTCGTCGCAATTCTTCTCGCCGGTGCACTCTCGTCCCTCGCCACGGATGAACTGGCAGAGCGTTTGCAGCCGGCGCTGGAAGCGATCACACCGGACGGCTTGCTCGCGCATATCAAGATTCTCGCATCGGATGAATTCGAAGGACGCGCGCCTGGGACGAAAGGGGAGGAACTTTCGGTCAGATACATCGCCGATCAATTCAAGCAGATTGGCCTGAAGCCGGGAAATCCGGACGGGACTTACACCCAAGAAGTTCCGCTCGCCGGGATCAAGAGCGAACCGAAAATGTCGTTCACCGTTCGGGATAAAACGATCGACCTGAAATACCCCGACGATTTCGTTGCGTCATCGGCCCGTCTCGAACCAGAAATTAAGATCGACAATTCAGACGTGATCTTTGTCGGCTACGGAATCGTCACGCCGGAGTATGGGTGGGACGATTACAAGAATGTCGATGTCCGCGGCAAAACGATTTTGATGTTGATTAACGATCCGCCGATTCCCGATCCGAAAGATTCGTCAAAACTCGATGACAAAAGGTTTAAGGGAAAAGCGATGACCTACTACGGACGCTGGACGTACAAATACGAAATCGCTGCGAAAAAAGGCGCGGCAGCCGCCATCATTATTCATGAAACGGAACCGGCGGCCTATCCTTACTCCGTGGTGAAAACGAGTTGGGCGAAGGCAAATTATGAAATCGATGCGCCGGATAAAAACATCGAGGCCGTTAAGGCGCGCTCCTGGATAACGCTCGACGCCGGAAAGAAATTGGTGGCCGATTGCGGTGAGGATTTCGATGCCCTGAAGAAATCGGCAATCACAAAGGCGTTTCGGCCGGTGTCGCTCAATGCGAAAGCCAACATCAATATCAAACAACAGCTTCGCTCATTCAAATCGCACAATGTCATCGGCAAACTCGACGGGAGCGATCCGAAATTGCAGGATCAATACGTCATTTATATGCAGGGCGATCAGATTTTCAATGGCGCGATCGATAATGCGTCCGGCGTGGGATCGCTTATCGAACTCGCGGCGGCGTTCACGAAATTAAATCCGCCGCCAAAACGTTCGGTGTTATTTATGGCTACGACCGCTGAAGAGGCGGGATTGCTCGGCGCAAAATTCTATGCGGAGCATCCGCTTTACCCGCTCGAGAAAACGCTGGCCGACATCAACATCGACACCGTCAACCCGTGGGGTAAAACGCGCGATATCGAAGACCTGAGCGACAATAATTCAACCCTTGATGATCTATTAGCAGCAGCGGCCAAGCGCAACGGCCGGGTGATGACACCAAACAGCCAGTCGGAGAAAGGCAGTTTTTATCGGGCCGATCATTTTGAATTTTCAAAGCTCGGAGTGCCGGCTCTTTACACCGGCGGCGGCAAAGATCTCATCGGAAAGCCGCCAGATTTCGGCCGGCAAAAGAAAGACGATTACACCGCGCATCGTTATCACCAGGTGTCGGACGAAGTGAATCCCGAATGGGATCTGTCCGGCGCGGTTCAGGATATTCAACTTCTGTTCGAAGTCGGCTATCAAGTCGCAAACGGCGACAAATTTCCCGAATGGAAGGCCGGGACCGAGTTCAAGGGAAAGCGGGATGCGACACTGAAGAAATAATTGAATGAGACCGAAAAATTCGGTCTAATTTCTGGCGTGAGCATCCGCAGTGGCGCGCGTAAATGAAAGCTACCGTTTACGTTTTGATAGGCGCAGGAACCTTCATTTTTGGTGTCACAGCGTTTATTGCTGCCCGTCGCGGCGCGCTTTGGGCACGCTGCGCTTTGTTGCTGATCGGAATGCTCGGTCTTGCCTACGGCACGTTAGGTTATTTCCTGGAACATTACCGCGCGTTGCTCGACTATTCAGCCCGCGCGTATTTGGATCATTACAGAACACTCGTTGGAGCAATCGCCATTGGAGTGTTTGTCGTCTTGCTGATTTCTGGTCAAATCACCTCCGCCATGAAAACGCGCCAATGAGGTCTAACCCCTATGAGGGGTGCCAAATGCGGGCAGGATGGTTTTGTTTCATAAAACTGGTGATCGAAGGTTGAGTGTTGGAGCGCTTCCTCTTCTTTTTTTACTCACCGGGTCTCTCCAGTGGTTCGATGGAGCTAATGGCTACCCCGGGAATGCTCGGGGACGTAGCAAAGAAGTGAGTTGCAACGGTGCGGATTAGATGGTTGAATCCCGGCTCGCGAATCTGGAAATCTGAATGGGCTCTCTCAAAAAAAGACGCAAAGCGAAAATTGCCAAGCACAAGCGCCGCAAGCGCATGAAGCAAAGTCGCCATAAGAAGCGTCTCCGCTACAAGACATAGCGCGCAACGAAGCGCTGGAGGAATGGAGTAATGGAGTAATGTAATTCCGCGGTTTCCTTCCA
>QHOW01000057.1 GCA_003219435.1 Verrucomicrobiota bacterium
TTCGATCGAGGAATGCTTTGCGCTCGAGAATCAGCGGCGGCACCCAGGCGGGATCGTTTCGGTAAATCCGCCACGGAAACTTGATAAAGGCATTACGGTCTCCTCTCGAGCTGACTTCTGAAATTTCGATCTCCGGCACGAGTATGACCTCCTAGGCCGAATCCCGTCGCGTCGTCACGAGTGTCAGCAGTGATTGAGACATATTTTCCTGACGAAGAACCAGATAAATGAGCAGCAAATTGAACACCGTAAGTTCAATCCAGAAGTACCAAATCGGTTGATCAATCAACAGAAGGGCAAACAAAAGCAGCATCCGCGTGTTCGTCATTAAGAGACTCCACCACTTGAACGTCGGTCTAGCGGCATTCTCGTAACGCATCTGCAACCAATCCGGGATCTGATTGGGAAACACCCGATCAGCCATTTCGCGCAATCTTTTCAGGCGCGGCGACAGCACTTCTTGTTGGCGAGTAAAGTTGAGATGTAAGGCGAGCAATAACTTGTGCCATGCTTGGTGGCGCCAACTCAGTTTTCGATAATCGGAGCGTAGAATCGCTGAGGAATTCAGATCGTCGCGTGTTCGCCCTTTAACAAAGAAAAGATAACAGGTGCGATAGTAGTCGGCGGCAGCTCCCTGCAAACCATGGCTGAGCCCGGCGGCAAATGCGAGCGGAGCTATCGCGAGAAACGGACCTTCGCTCAAACAGCGAAGACCCAGATGGACATAAATGCTTACCCAGATCAGGTGATCGAACAGACTGTCGATCACGCGGCCCTCGCGGCTTCCGCTGGCGGTCAGGCGCGCCAGTTGGCCATCGGCATTGTCGAGGGCGTTGGCCCAGACATGAAGGATCATGCCGGCAATGTTCGTGCGTAGGTCCCGATAATAATAAAGGTGTCCCGCGACAACTCCGCAGACTCCGCCGAGCAGGGAGACACCCGCCGGTGTAATCTTGAGTTTGGCGAAAAGCTGAGCGAGCCAAAAACCTATCTTGCGATAAAAATAGAGATCGAGAATTCCTTCGACCTCACGCGCCTTGTAAGTCGCTTCGACGACCGACGGCCTTTCCACAATCTGTGCCCGCATCAAAAACCCGGCCTGCGCGACAATTCAGGCATTCTGCAGCGTCGCCGCAACCAGAGTGTCCTCGAGAATATTGAGCGCTTCGTCAAGATCGGCGCGGGTGTGCTTGGCTGTCACACAGGCGCGGAAGCAGACTCGATTGAGCGGCACGGCGGGATAATCGACCGGAGCCACCCACAGACCGCGCTGTCGCAATTCATGGCCCAGCCGATACATGCGTTCGCGTTCGCCAATGACGATGGGCATGACGTAGGTTGTCGAGCTGCCGGTATCGATACCGAGGCCACGGAGTCGCGCATGAAAGTAATCGGCGTTTTCCCAAAGCTGCGTGCGGAGTTCAGGTTGGCGCATGCCGATTTCAAGCGCTTTGAGCGCCGCCGCGACGACGACCGGCGGCAGCGCACAAGAATAAACGTAAGGATGCGCATAAAAGCGTAGATATTCGAGCGTCTCACTCGATCCCGCCACAAATCCTCCCAGCGCGCCGAACGCTTTCGAAAACGTTCCATAAACAAGCGGAATGCGATCTTCCACTCCAAACTTCTCAGCCGCCCCGCGGCCATTGTCGCCACAGGCCAGCATAGAATGAGCTTCGTCCACGAAAGCACTGGCGCCGTGCGACTCGGCAACGCCGATCAATTCCCTCAAATTGCCGAAATCGCCATCCATCGAATAAATGCCCTCCATGATGACAAGCTGCCGCCGGCCTTGTTGCCGAGTCAATGCGGTGTCGAGCGAGGCGGGATCGTTATGCTCGAATTTCTCCGTGCGGCACCGGGATAACACCGCGCCGTCACGCAAACTGAGGTGGGACCGATTGTCGAGGATGGCCACATCCAATTTTCGCAGCAATCCGGAAATGGTGCCGAGGGCGCCGCCAAAGCCGCTGTTGAAAAGCATGGCGTCTTCACGGCCGAGAAATTTGGCAACCCGGCGCTCGAGTTCGCGATGCAAATCAGTCATACCCGAAAGTATCGGGGCCCCGCATGCTCCCAGGCCGTGGGTCTTCAGGGCTTCGTGTGCCGCCGCGATCACCTCGGGATGATTGGCGAGGCCGAGATAATTATATGAGCAGAGGTTTATGACGGAGTGCTGTTTGCCGTCATAATTGATGGTGGTGCGCGCATCCGCCGTGGCGAGCAACTCAGGCTCATACAATGTGCGAGCCCACGCGCTTTCGCGCACCCACTTTGTAAAGTTGGGCGGCGCCTGAAGAGGATCATTACTTTCCCCGGCGGCGAGGAAATTACTCAGGCTGAGCTTGAAGGGGTCTTGGTTTTGGTTCATCACCTTATGGCAAAACTCCGCTGGCGCAGCTTCAATTCCGCGCGTCGCAGGATTCCATCTCGGGGCAGCCATTTTACCAGCTATCCGATTCCCGACAAGAAATTATATCGCCGGTGGCACGGCATCTTGGCGGTGAATTTCTCGCCCGCATCGTCGCACGAGATTTGTGCCCTGAATTCCATCATCGGCAAGATGCCGATGCCACGTCCTATTTTCGCGCCGTCCGGAAGACGTAATCCCAAAGCGGCGAACTCACCCCATATCCGGCGTCATCATCCTTGTAGTGATGGCGGAGATGATACTGCTTTAGCCAAAGCCAGACACCTCGCTTCATAGCGAAGTGGTGTGTCGCGTAGTGAATCGTGTCGTAACAAACGTAGCCGAACGCGAAGCCAGCAGAGATGGCGGGCGCAAACCGGCCGAACGTCACGGCAAACAGCACAGCAAAGAAGACCGCCAATGGGATGCTTATAACCGGCGGCATAACCAGCCGGCTCGCGTCGTTGGGGTAGTCATGGTGAACACCGTGGATCATGTGATGCAAAAATTTGCCAACACGGGTCTTTGGCTCGTAATGAAAAACGTATCGGTGAATAACGTATTCCAGCAGCGTCCAGATGAGCACGCCAACAACAAATAATCCCGCGACGGCAAGGACTGACAATTTCTTGTAGGCGAACGACGCGTACAGCATATAGCCGACGACTGGAGTGTACAAAACCACCGGCGTAACCGGGTGTACATGCGAAAAGAACTCCATGAAATTGCTCTCGAACATGCGGACACTTTCGTTTTTGTTCGAGACGTAAGCGGGCCGTTCCATAGCTTCTAGAACCTATTGGCGGTCGCGGTCAGGGCAACGCCGTTTATCGGATCTTTGATCGTACGCGGCAACGCACGCGAGGAATCGTTCCTCTGCTTCGTGCGCTCGATGCGCGAGTACAAACTGTATCGCTTGTCGAAAATAAATTGAAAAAGTAACCGACTCCATGATGAATGATATTTCAGGGTATCGTAAAATTCCGGTGCGAGCGAGCGCACTTTCGGCAGATTGTTCCAAGGGATGGACGGCAGATCGTGGTGCTCGTTGTGGTAACCCATGTTCAGACACAGCAGATTGATCGGGCCATAATAACTGTACGTCTCCTGTTCGGGGTCGTTTGTGTAGTGCTCCTGGATCCAGCGCGCGCCAACCGGATGCAGGCCAATGGAGAAAAAAAACGAAAGCACGAGATAGAATAGCCCAGCCCATCCACAGAAATAAACCACCGCCACGTCGTAAGCCGCGGCGCAGGCAAGGTTCACCAAAAACCATCGGTCACACATGGTGATCGCTTTTATGCGCGGGGGTCGCGTTAGCTGAAAAAACGGAAAGAACATCAGCCAAAGCGCTTTCCGATACCATTTATTCCCGACGAGGTGAGCTTCCCAATGATTCGCGAGGTCGGCATCCCATTCGAAATCGCCCTGATGCGAATGATGCTTCAAATGATAAACGCGAAAACCCATCGCGCCGGGCGTGAGGTTCGGGAGATCGGCGATGATGGCCACCATTTTGTTCCAGCTTTTGCTCCGGAAAATGAGGTTATGGGTTGCATCGTGGATGATCACGTAATTGGCATGATTGGCGAACGCGCCGATGCAATATGCGATCAGAAGACTGAGCCACCAATAACCGAATCCCAGCGTGCCCATCCCGAATGCGATAGCCGTTTGCATGATCAGCAGCGACAGAGCGATCAACGCGGTGTACGGATTCCGCACCATTAACTGGCGAACTTCCGGATGCGCTTTGATGATCGCCCGCGCTCGCGCCGGGTGTGGCTGATCCAACTCGGATTGGTGGAAGAAGGCCTGCATAGACGAGTCTATTTTCTAGCACAAAACTCGTGAAAAGACCATCTTTTACCCAACCTAAAACTTTTCGCAAAGATTGGCCGATTCGCACAATCTGTCCCACATTGGCCCTCTTAGGAATCGCCAGAGAATGGATCTCCCGGCAAACATTTCAACTTTGCAACGCACCGATCGCTGGATTGGTGCGCCGCTTTGTGCCATTTTAACTCTTCTCAGAAGAATCTTTGAATCCGCCGGGCCTCCAGGACCGCGCCAGGTTCAGCGGATTCTCTTCGTCAAGTTCGCGGAGCAGGGCTCAACCGTTCTTGCCTATCCTGCAATTCGTCGCGCGATCGAAATGGTTGGACGTGAAAACGTTTACTTCATCGTATTCGAAGACAATCGATTCATTCTCGACGTCATGGAGATCATTCCCGAGGGAAATGTGATAACGATCGCGACGCAGAGTCTTTTTGGACTCGTGGCTGGTGCGCTGCGAGCGGTGCTCCGGGTCCAAAAAATCGGCATCGACGCGGTCGTTGATATGGAATTTCTGACACGCTTCTCCGCGATAATGACGTTTACGACCGGCGCCAAATCGCGTGTTGGTTTTCATACTTTTTTTGGCGACGGACCGTACCGCGGCGACTTAATGACGCACCGGCTTTTATACAATCCTCATCTCCATACAAGTCAGATGTTCGAAGCGATGGTTGAAGCATTGACCCGCGATCCGGCGGTGCTCCCGACGTTCGACTTTACGCCTTCTGTAAACCAGCCACTCGCAAGATTTCGGCCCTCCCTGTCTGAAGTTGCTGAAATCGATGCTCTGCTACAGCGCGAAAATCCTCGCATCAGTTCTGCGCCACTCATCTTGCTCAACCCAAACGCGAGCGACTTGCTGCCGCTGAGGCGGTGGCCGCCTCTGCGTTATGTCGAACTTGCGCGGCGGCTGCTCGAACGTTATCCGGATTTGTTTATCGGATTTACCGGTGCGCCGGCCGAGGCCGCTTCCAATAACCAGCTTGCAGACGAGGTCGGTTCAAGCCGCGTGATACCGCTTGCCGGAAAAACGACTCTGCGACAGGTGCTCGTGCTTTACGCGCGCAGTGAGATTTTGGTGACAAATGACAGTGGCCCGGCTCATTTTGCCTCCATGACGCCAATTCGCGTCGTCACGTTGTTCGGGCCGGAGACACCGGCGCTATTTGCCGCGCGCTCGCCAAACGCGACCGCCCTGTGGGCCGGCATCGCGTGCAGTCCGTGCGTGAACGCCTACAACAACCGGCAATCCGTCTGCCGCAACAATCTTTGTATGCAAGCAATCACAGTTGATGAGGTTTTCGAGAAAGTTACGCACATTTACGATTCTCTTAAGCGGGGGATACCCGGAAATTAATCGGCACAATGATCGGTGTGCCAACTCATAGGTCGCGCCAATTTCGCCTCGCCGCGCTTGGGATTATCTTCCTCACGATAGCGATTCGCCTTCCATCCCTTGTTCATCCCCGGCCAATTGACAGTGAAGCGATGTATTCCGTGGTGGCGAACGAGATCGTTGACGGTGGGCGGCCTTACATTGACGCGGTAGAGCGCAAACCGCCACTTCTCTTCTGGACGTACGCCGCAGTGTTCAAAGTAGCAGGTAAGTTCAATTGGAAAGCGCTTCATATAGTCGCGCTGATGTGGACGCTATGCGCGATGGCCGGCCTTTATGTGATCGGTAGCGAGTTGTTTGATCGCAATACCGGTTTGATTGCCGCGCTCTTCTACGGTGTTTTCCAATCCTGGTGGACGTGGAAGACCCTCGCATTCGATGGCGAGATGTTAATGAATCTCGCTATCATCTGGGCGTGGGCAATCGCACTCCGCCGCAGTTCGTCGCGACTGCGACCCGAACTCTTCCCAGCAGGCGCGCTTCTCGGCGCGGCCTTCCTGCTCAAACAGCCCGCCGCGATAGCGGCAATCCCCCTCGGCATCTATCTACTCCTCCCGAGCTATCGAACCAGCCGCAGTTTGACGCGAACGAATTCGGTTATTCAGGCGACGATGCTCACGCTAGGATTTTTCGCAGCCGTTGGCTTGGTGACGCTTGTGCTTTGGAAACAAGGCATCCTCCGTGACGCGTTCTATTGGACAATTGCTGATCATGACATTCCGCACGTGTTTTGGGAGAAAGGAATCTTGCTCACGCTGGCGTTCATCGGGGCCTGTTTGCCTTTGGTAGTGGGGGCGATAATGGCATGCCGCGATAAGAGCGAGATTTGGGCTGCGAAGACGGCAGAACGGACAGCGCTTTTAGGGCTACTTGCTGCCTCGGCGATTGGCGTTGCAGCGGGCGCTCGCTTCTACCCTCACTACTATGTCCAATTGATCCCTCCGCTCGCATTGCTCGCGGCACCGTACTACGCACGACTTTGGTCCCTGACGATGCAGCCGCCCCACTGTCTACTACGACCTGCGGTCACGTACGCGTGGCTGGCTCTTACGGTTCTTGTCTTCTCAATCATACACTGGACCGGGCTGACTCCGCGACGGGGCCCGTCTGAAGCGGGACGATATTTGGCCACGCATACGAGCCCTGACGATAGAATTTTCGTCTGGGGTCAGACTGCCAAAATGTATCTGGATGCTCGCCGACGTCCTGCCTGTCGGTACATCACAACGTTTCCGCTTACTGGCCTCATTTTCGGAGGGGTGCTTCCGGGTGTTGACACGCGCAATCGAATCGTTCCAGGCGCGTGGGAAAATCTCCAACACGATTTTGCCAAACATTCGCCCACCTACATTGTCGATGTTCAAGCGGACCCGAAAATGGCGCCCTATCCAGTGAAGAACTTTCCGATTCTGGCCAAACTTCTGGCGGAACATTACCAGCCGGTCGCGCGCACCGCCGAGGGTGTGATTTACGGGAGGCGCTAGATATGGCCGGTCGCGGGAGTACAAGTCGATTGGCGTTTTACAGAAACGCCCTCCAAATCGGTTCTTGAAAACCGCTTCCATCAATAGAGTAGCGCATGCGTCTCGCTTGCAATTTAGCGCCGCTCGCAAGCTCGCCGCTGGACGAGTCCGTCCGACTGGCGGGCCGGGGACTCGCGCTACTTAACTCAGGATCATTCGACTCGGCCTTCGGTTGCGGATTCCGCTTTTCGAGTGGCTGCGCGAAGCGTAGTCATGAGCGAGGACCTTGATAAAGGCCGAGCCGAATGGCGACCCTAACGGGATTCGAACCCGTGTTACCGCCGTGAAAGGGCGGTGTCCTGGGCCTCTAGACGATAGGGTCGTAAAAGCGCGGGCAATATCGAATTGCTGCTCTCGGACGCAAGGCAAATTGCCAGCCTCTTTCTCCTGCAAGCGATGTGACAAACGCAAGCGCAGGAGCGGCTAGAGTATTTGTTCCGAATGAAGATTGGCGATCAACGCTGCGGCCCGAGCGGTTGCACCACGGTGCTGGTCTAACACTTCACGCGCATTTCGGACGAGCCGTTGGCGAGCTTCAGCATCGACCAGCAGATTCTCGATCGTCCGTTCAAGTGACTCTACGTCATGAACCTGGATGGCGCCTTCCTTCGATACAAGCGTTACCGCCAGCGTAACGAAATTCTCCATGTGCGGACCAAATACGACCGGCCTGCGCGCGATAATCGGTTCGACCGGATTTTGCCCGCCGTGCGCGGTCATGCTTTTTCCGATGAACACGACGGTTGCAATACTATACCAGCGTCGAAGGTCACCAGTTGCATCGAGAAGCACACAATCAACTTCGGCTTCGCTTTGATTCGTCGCTTCGCTCGTCAGCCGGACCTGCAGCGATAAAGCCTCGAGTTGTGCTCGGATTTCTCGCACGCGTTCCACATGGCGCGGCGCAATGAACAAACAGAGTGACGGAAATTTCTGACGTAATCGCGCAAAAATTTTGGCAAGAATTTCCTCTTCACCGCGATGAGTGCTGCCACCGAAAAGCACGGGGCGCTCCGGATTTAAGGCATCCAATTGGAACGGACCGGCCGCTTGAGCATTCAGATAATCATCTAAACTGGCGGGGTCGTATTTGATGCTGCCAGTGTGGCGTATCCGGCTGCGCTCTACACCGAGCGCTGTCCATCGATCGACATCATCCCGTTCCTGCACGCAGATCAGATCCAGAAGCCGAAACGTCGGCACGACAAAAAATCGAAACCGTCGAAATCGCCGCTCGGAACGTGGCGATAACCGCGCATTGACCAGCACGAGCGGAATGCGCTGCGCATGCGCTTTGGCAGCCAGATTCGGCCAAATCTCAGCTTCAACGAGGACAATCTTCGCCGGACGAATGGTGGAAAATGCGCGGCGCATGACTGGCCAAAAATCAAGCGGCGTATACATGACTTCGATCCATGGCGGAGCGTTCTTGTTCGCCAAAGCAAATCCGGTTGTGGTCGTCGTGGTCAACACACAAGGCACATCAGGTTCGAGCGTTCGCAGCTGCTGGACCAGCTTCAGGGCAATCATGACTTCGCCCACGCTCACCGCGTGCAGCCATGTTGGCCTTTTGCCGCCACTCTGGGACAGCCACGCACGCAGCTCGCGGTCGTAAATTCCCAGGCGCTGACCGAATTTTTTGCGGTAACCGCCGCGTCGGACCATTTTCATCAAATAGCCGGGCAAAAAGAACAGAAGCCCGATGGGCCAAAACAAATTGTAGATAAAACGAATCACTCGATTGCCCGCCGCGGCGGGTGAACTCCTTGCGGATTATGGGTTGCAGATAGAAATAGGACTTCGGTGGCGCCGTATTTTTTCTGGCGAGCAACATGCCATAGATTGGTTTCAGGAAGAGCTTCGCCCGGGTGTTTTTCCAATACGAACACGCCTCCGGGAGCGAGCAACTCCCCCAATTTTCTACTCGTCAGGAGCTTTTCCGTGAAGCGCTCGCCCGATTTTGTTTTTTCGTAGGGCGGATCGGCAAAGACGATTTGGAATTTTTCAGTACCAGAAACGTACCGGAGGAAATCGGAAACGCTCTGTTGTCGAACACGCGCCTCGAATTTTGTTTTAGCGAGGTTTTTCTCGATGACATTGGTCGATTCTCGATCTTCTTCTACAAAGAGAACAGAACACGCGCCACGGCTGAGCGCTTCAATTCCGAGTGCGCCGCTTCCGGCGAAAAGATCGAGAACTCGCGCGCCGATAATCGCGTCACCCAGACTGGAAAAGATCGCCGCTTTGACTCGATCCATCGTGGGCCGGACACCGCGCTTGGGAACCGACAGGCGGACGCCGCCGGCGCTGCCGGCGATCACTCTCATGGCGACGGGGATGGCGTTGTGGCAAAGTTCAACGGCGTCTCCCCTGGGGCAGCAGACGGCGAAGGCGTGGCGGTGGATGTTGCTGCTTCGGCCCGCTTCTTTTTTTTCTTCGGTCGCTCTGTTTTTCCAACGCCGAACAGGCGATTGATCACATTGCCGAGATCGCGCCCAACCAGCCTGTCCATCAAATTTGTGCTCGGTCTATCAACGTTGCCGGCAACCTGGAAATCGAGGGCAAAATAGCCGGGTTCGTTGGTTGGCTGAAAATTCTGGCGAATCGCTTTGAAGAGCTGGCCGCGAATTTTTTCGTTGATCGCCAGCTGAGAGTTGAGCTTCAGCTTCCCGTCAAACGTGACCGTTCCGGACGCCGAGAGCCGAATGTTTGCTGAGTGCAAGAGCAGCTCGTCGATTATGATCAAGTCCGACTTGACGTGGTATTTTACGTGGGCCTGTTCGAGATGAAGCTCTCTCAACTCTTCGATCTGAAGAATCTGGCCAAGCAACACCAGCAGGCTATATTGCTGAACCCGCCCGTCACGCAGGAAGACCTCGCCCTTCCCAATTAGCGCATCGGGATCAGCAGTTTCCCCAGACGCCTGGAAACTCCCCTCCAGTTTGCCTTGCACAATTCCTTTCGAACCGCCTGCGTCCGCGATAATCTGATCGGCCAGCACATTGCTAAATGTCACCCTCGTAGTGAAGGGAGAATCCTCCGCTTCCGGTTGCATGGCGAAATAGCCGTTGACTTCACCGCTCCCCGCGTGAGCAGATATTTTCGAAAGCTCCAGCACGTCAGGTTCGTAGCGGAGCGGGGATTGTAGTTGTTCGAGAAAAAAGCGGTCCCGCAATGAAATTTTCGCGACTTTCGCTTTCCCACGAATGGCGAATGCGCTGCGCAGGCTGGAGCGAAAATCTACGCCCGTAAAACTCGCGAGCATTCTACCGCCGCGATCGAGAAAGGTAAAATTCCCGTTCTCGATGTTAAGCCGTTGAACTTCCGGAGCGACCGTCACTGAAGGCCTTCGGGATCGCTTCGCGAATCTATCCACTGTCACTTGAGGTGGGG
>QHOW01000267.1:0-2572 GCA_003219435.1 Verrucomicrobiota bacterium
CGATGAACGTCATGATCGAAAATCTCGACGCAATCAAGCCGCGCGAGACGCGACGCATCGAATTGAAGAACGATGAGATCGACATGCTGCTGTTCGATTTTTTGCAGGAGCTTATCTATTTCAAAGACGCCGAGCGCCTGCTGCTGCGCGTCCGCGAAATGCGGATCGACGAAAAAGAGGGTGCTTATTCTTTGAAGGCGACAACCGCAGGCGAGCCGTTGGACGCCGGGCGTCATCAACAACGCGCTGACGTGAAAGCGGTCACACTCCACGATTTCCGCGTCGAGAAAACCGAAGGCGGATGGAAAGCCGCTGCGATTCTCGACATTTGAGATGAAGGAGGGATGAAGCTCCTCTTTCTTGGCACGCGCGGTGAGATCGAGGCGCGGACGCGACGACATCGCATGCACAGCTCGCTGCTGGTGTCGTATGGCAGCGCGAGGGTGATGGTCGATTGCGGACTCGATTGGCTGGGAAAATTCGAGCAAGTGCGTCCGAGAGCGATTGTGCTCACCCACGCCCACCCGGATCACGCCTGGGGTTTGAAAAACGGCGCGCCCTGCCCCGTTTATGCTCCGGAAAAGACATGGCAAACGCTACAACTTTATCCCATTAAAAAACGACTTCTCATCAAAGAGCGTACGCCGACGAAGATCTCTGACATCATGTTCGAGGCGTTCCCAGTGGAACATTCGATTCTGGCGCCTGCTGTGGGATACAACGTGAGCGCGGGCCGTGCGCGGATTTTTTATGCGCCCGATCTCATCTTCATCCATGATCGTGCGGCGGCGCTCAAAGACGTGCGGCTTTACATCGGGGACGGCGCAACCCTGACCCGCTCGTTCGTTCGCAAGCGCGGAAAACGTCTTATCGGGCACGCCCCGGTCCGCACGCAGCTTGCGTGGTGCAAAAAGGAGCGCGTGCCGCAGGCAATCATCACTCATTGCGGTTCAGAGATTGTTAGTGGCGACGAACGCAGGCTTTTGGCCAGGCTCCGCGCAATGGACACCGGGACCGGCCTCCAAGCGCGTATCGCCTATGACGGGATGGAATTGATTCTTCGATAAAGCTCAGGCGAGAATTGGGTCGATCATGCGGCTGGACGAGCCTTGCGCGACGAAATAGAAATAGCAATATGAACTCGTTTCCAAGCTGGCTATTCGCGCCAATAATTCTGTCACTCACCGCCATCCCAGCGTGGGCGCAGACGCCGCAAGAAAAACCGCCGACTCCATTGAAGGCCATTGCCGTGCTGCATCCCACTGCAGGTAACAAAGTCGGCGGCACAGTCAGGCTCACGGAAGTCGCCGACGGGGTGCAGATCCAAGCGGAAATCACCGGCCTGAGTCCGGGTAAACATGGCTTTCATGTGCATGAATTCGGAGATTGCAGCGCGGCCGATTTGGCCTCGGCTGGCGCTCATTTCAATCCCACGAGCAAACCGCACGCCGGGCCCGATGCAGCAGAGCGGCATGTGGGCGACATGGGCAATGTCGAGGCGGACGCTTCAGGTGCCGCAAAATTGGATTACGTCGATCACGAGATATCGCTGACAAACGATCAACGCTCCGTTATCGGTCGCTCAGTCGTTCTTCACGCGAAAGCGGATGATCTCAAATCGCAGCCGGCAGGTGACTCGGGAGCGCGCATTGCCTGCGGCGTGATCGGGATTGCCAAAAATCAGTAGCGTCGATTAGTCCCCGATCCAAATCTTCCTCTTCCTCTCCCTCTCCCTCTTAATCTTAATCTAAACTTCCTTCCTATGGATTCGGTCGCCCCTTCCGGGGCTGAATCGCCTGTACACGCCAATCCCCAGGCTCACGCCCGGGGCTAATATCCGCCGCGCCTCCGGCGCTTCGAGCGGGCTACGGGTTTCTCTAAACCGCTCTAGAATTCGCAACTTGGTCGCAAGATCTCATTGCTGAAAGATTCAGCCGAATATGGGGAGAAACCAGACGAAGAGGAAGAGGTAGAGGTAGAGGAAGATTCCTGACGCTGCCAGGATCGGTCCGAAAGCTTTTTGGGGCTACACCCTTTTTCGCAGGCCAGAGCTTTTGTCGAAGGCTCCGAAAAGATCGAGATACTGTTCGAGGTAACGGGTAAGCAGAAATTTCTCGCGAACAGTCTCGCGAGCTCGGCTTCCAATTTCGTCGTGCAGCTTTTTGTCTCTGAGCAGCTCCACGATCCGCTCGGCCGCTTCTTCGACCGATGAAACGAGAAAACCATTCACGCCATTTTCGATCTGGTAGCGAATTCCACCGACGTTTCCGCCAATCACCGCGGTGCCTTTCCACATCGCTTCGGCCACCGTGAGCCCGAAACCTTCACGCAAAGATTTTTGCAGAACGACCGCCGCGCGGGTTTGCAGCGCGTTAACCAGGGCCGTGTCGTCGCCGCTGGTTAGAATGAGAATGTGCTCATCCTGACAAGCGCGCAGGGATTCGAAAATCTTTGCACCTTCAGGATCGTCCGTCGCGAAATTGCCAAGCAACACAAGCCTGGCATCGACTTTCTTGCTCGCTAGCTTGAACGCCTCCACTACTCCCTCCGGATCTTTCCACGGGTCAAACCG
>QHOW01000267.1:2606-5332 GCA_003219435.1 Verrucomicrobiota bacterium
GGCGACGATTCTTGATCGTGAACGGATCGATCGCCGGCATGAAAACCCGCTGTGGCGCCTTCATCTCCTGTCTGTATTCTGGGCAGCTGACGATGACCGCATCGTACTTGTCGATCCAACGCCGCAGATATTTCCACATCTCGGCGTTCGGTCGGGAAAGGTCGAGGTGACAACGCCAGAGCCAGGGGCATTTCTTTTCGTAGTGTTCGATCAACGGCAGCGGCTGCGGGTCGTGCACGATGACAAAATCGTGCTCGAGGAAATTGCGCACGCTGTTCTCGTAAATCACCTGCTCGAAAATCTCCTTTTTGATGTTGGATAGATCGATCTCTCCGCCCTGGAGTGCGTTGTGCATTTTCTTGGTGATCGAGAAAAAATCGGCTGTCCCTTGGGTAACGCGCCATTCAGTGCGCAGACCGAGGCTGTTCATGAGCAACGTGAGCGAGGAAATCATCTCGGCCACACCGCCGCCGTAGTAAGTCGAATTGAAATTCGCAACGCGCAGGCCCTTTAGCTGGCCGGCCTTCTCGCGAATACGCTCCACGCTCTCGCGTCCGATAAACTGTTTGTAATCTTCGATCTGAGTAATGCGATAATGCGCCATTTGTTAAATGATTCGTTTACCAGCGCGGACACGCTCGCAGGGGGAGCGAGCAGCGATTAGTTTTACGTCCTATGTCGGATTTTGGCTCGCAATGAAGAAACCGAAAATAGACGAAAAACTGACCCTCCTGGCGGATTTCGGGGAGACGGAAGCAATCTGCGCAGAAGTGCTCGATAATCCGGCCACTGAGGAGGGCGTCTTACTCAAGGTCATGGCGCGGGGCCCGTTCGAACGAGGCCAGCAGGTCTGGATCGTTGATCGCGATGGATCGAAAATTGGGGCAACCGTCGAGAGCGTCTCTCAGCAAACAATCGACAGCGAAGTGACCCTCTCGACCGTGCTGCCAGCGTAATTAGGTAAGGTCGGCGCACGTGTCTGTTTAGCGCCAAAGGTGCGCGCTCCTCATTTTCAGCCTGGGGCAACGCCCCAGGAGAAATCGGTTTCCAAAAACAAGCGCTGAAGGCGCGAATCAATTACGGCGCTTGTTAATCTGAGATACCAGGCGTGAATCGCGCTTTCAGCGCTGTTGATTTTCTGGACGAATAAGACTCGCCGCGGCGAGCTTGTATGAATACGCGCCGTTGGCGCCAAACACGTACCAGTGCGCTGCGCCGACCAATCCAACGTCTGTTCCTGTTACGTCCAGACTTGATTCTCGCCTAGCCTTTTGTTTTGATCGCAGCGTGTCTGCTGATGACCATGAGGGTTCGGGGAGTCGGCTGAGTTCGAGTTCGCAAAACAAAGCAGTCGCGTTTACGACCACCCACTGGAGCGTGGTGCTGGAGGCGCGAGGTGAATCGCCGGCGGCCCAAGAGGCGTTGGAAAATCTTTGCCGCACTTACTGGCGGCCCATTTATAGCTTCGTGCGGCGAGAGGGCATTGGGCCAGAGGAGGCGAAAGATCTCACCCAGGGGTTTTTCGCGTTGATTTTGGAGCGCAAAGATTTCCAATCCGTGCGACAGGAAAAGGGCCGATTGCGTTCTTTTCTTTTGGCTTCGCTCAAGCATTTTATGGCGAACGAGCGCCGTGATGCGAGGACGATCAAACGTGGCGGCGGCCGAACGCTGATTCCGTTCGACGAGATCGCATTGGACGATTCTACCGAGTTCGATCGCAGCGAGATGCTGAGCCCCGATCTGCTTTATGATCGCCGATGGGCGTTGACTGTTCTCGAGCGGGTGTTTGCACGCTTGGGCGAGGAATCTCAGAGATCAGCTAACGCGCCGCTGCTCGAGCGGTTGAACAAATTGCTCTCTGACGAACCGGATCGACCGTCACAAGCGGAGATTGCGCGCGAGTTTGGCATGACCGAGAACGCGGTCAAACAGGCGTTCCATCGGCTGCGACAGCGGTACCGACAGCTGTTGCGTGAAGAAGTCGCGCAGACGGTGGCAACGCCAGCCGAGATTGAAGATGAACTGCGCCACCTGATTGCCGCGTTGCGTTCGTAACCTTTTGGGAATTTCCGTGCAGTATTTGAATGAAGGGAATGGTCGCGCGATGAGACACGAATTGCACGAATTATCACGAACTTGCCCGGTAAGAACGGGCCAAGGGGTCCGGAACTTTAGTGTAAATTCGTGAAATTAGTGTCCCGTGCCTAAGTTGATGACATTGGTGTCTAGATTGTGTCGCAAATGCGGAGCAGCCATTCCGCCCGATTCCCCGCAGCACTCCTGCGGCGCCTGTCTGCTGGAAACGGGTCTCGGCCCAGTCGAGCCCGAGGGCGAGACAAGTGTGGATCTCGCGCCCGCGTCGATGCTGATGGACTTCGGCGATTACGAATTGCTCGAGCAAATTGGTCGCGGCGGACAAGGCGTAGTATTTCGCGCCCGGCAAAAGAGTCTCAATCGCACAGTCGCCTTAAAAGTTATTAGCCTTGGTCAGTGGGCGAGCAAAACCCACTTGAAGCGCTTTCGGCTCGAAGCGGAAGCGGCAGCTCGCCTGGAGCATCCCGGTATCGTTCCGATCCATGAAGTTGGCGAGCGCGAAGGCCAGTGCTACTTCAGCATGAAATTCGTCGAGGGCGGCCAGCTTGACGAAGTTGTCAGGCGAACCCCGATGTCGATCCGGCAGGCGGTGGAATTAATCGCGAAAGTGGTCCGCACTGTGCATCACGCGC
>QHOW01000075.1:0-27596 GCA_003219435.1 Verrucomicrobiota bacterium
CTCCAGCACTCCATCGTCGGCGAGGGCGGGTTTGCGGAGGATATCGCCGAAAGCTAGAATCTGGAACATGAGGGAGGAGGGAAAGTGCGATCGGTCTACGCGGTGTGGCTGCCTTTTCGCGCTTGTTTTTCTGGCCACCGCGAGTGTTGGGAGCGCCAAGACTCCGCGTGTCTCGCCGCCTCAGCCTCAGATTCAATCTGCGCCCGCCGGGATAAAGATTGAGCGTCAGGATGATTCAATCAGTCTCAAGCCGGCGCCGGACCTGGGTTTGCGTCCGGAGGGCGAACGGAAGGCGGGAGCGCTCGCGCACTTTGTCGAGGGAATGGGTTTCGAGCAGAACGGCGAGATCGATAAAGCGCTGGAGGCGTACCGCAAAGTACTCAATGTCGATCCCGGCCAATCTGCGCTCGCGTCGCGGGTAGCCGCTTTGCTGATACAACAGGAAGATTATCCACAGGCGATTGACGTCCTGAAAGACGCGATCAAAGCAAACCCGAACGACGCCGAACCGTATCACCAACTGGCGTTCATTTATGCGAAGTATCTCAAGAAAACGGATCAGGCGGTCGATTACGCCAACCGCGCCATCGCTCTGAATCCGGCAGACATAGAAGCTTATCAGCGTCTTTGCGAAATCGAACTCGCAGCCGGACAAGAACAAAAAGCGATCGAGGCATTGGAGCGCGCGACAAAAGTTCGCAGCGACGACCCGAGTTTCTGGACTCAGCTTGGGAAACTTTACGCTGCTGTTCTTTTTTCACCCGACTCGCAGCCAAAGCCGGACGAATTAAAACGGGTCAACGAGATTTTCAAAAAGGCGGTGGAGAACGCCAAAGATGATCCGGCGATCCTCAAAGATGCGGCAGATTATTATGCGTCATCCCAGCAGCTAAAGGAGGCGATTCCGCTTTATTTGCGCGTGATCGAGCTGCAACCAGACGATGCCAACGCGCGGGAAAAACTGGCGACCGGATTCATTTTGACAGATCAGCGCGGCAAAGCGGTTGAGCTGCTCGATCAGATCATCAAAGAGCATCCGGAGAAATATCAGCCGTATGATCTGCTTGCCCAAGTGCTGGATGATGAAGCGCGATCGCTTCAGCGCGAAAACCGCCTGGAAGAAGCGAAAGCGAAGTTCGCCAAGGTAGCCGCAAATTACGAGCAGAGTCTGCTGATCAATCCTAATCATGCCGGCACATATTTGCGTCTTGCGGAGTTGCTTCTCGGCCCTCTGAAAGATCCGGAGCGCGCTGTGAGATTCCTCGCTGAAGCCCGGCGCCGGTTTCCGGGCGCGCCGGAGATCGTATATTATCTGGCCATTGCTCAGCGCGAAGCGAAACAAACCCAGCGAGCGGTGGTGACCTTTGAGGAAGCGCTGCGTGACGCGCAACTCGACCAGGACAATGAAATCGTAAACGCGAAATTTTACTTCAACTACGGCGTGACCGCCGAGCAGGCAGGGTTATATGAAAAGGCGGCCGACTTGCTTCGCAGATCGATCACGCTCGATCCAGCGAACGCGGCGGAAGCTTACAACTACCTTGGTTACATGTGGGCGGATCACAACATGCACTTGGATGAAGCCAGGGAGATGATTGAGCGCGCACTAGAGAGTGACCCCAACAATGGCTCTTACCTCGATAGTCTTGGCTGGGTTGAGTTTAGACAGGGAAAATTCGATCAGGCTTTAGCCGACCTGCTTCGCGCGGTGAAAAACATGGACCGCGAAGATCCGATCGTGTTCGAACATATTGGCGATACTTATTTGAAATTGCACCGTGTGTCGGAGGCGCTGGAATCGTGGCAAAAAGCGTTCGCGCTCGATCCGAAAAACACAAAGCTCGCAGAGAAAATTGAAAGCACCAAGGCCACGATCAGCAGCGGTTCGCCGGCAAAGATTAATTCGACACGGTGATTGTCACAGACGTCCGGCGGCGAATATAGCATGAACACCTATCCGACGCCCTGGCAGCGCAAGATGATGTGGGCGGCTCTGACCGCCTTCTGCGTTGTTCTTCTCATCGTGATCGTTGGCACGGTCATTTGGACGAGCGCCAATATTCTCAGCTTCCTTCAGCCGATATTAATCCCGGTCGCCATCGCAGGGATTCTCACTTATTTGCTCGACCCGCTTGTGACCAAAATGTCTCGAGGCGCGCTCAGTCGCACCAAGGCGGTGCTCCTCCTTTTCACGATCGCCCTTTTTGCGCTCAGTGGATTGCTCAGCTGGCTTATCCCAACTATCTCAATCCAAAGCGCAAATTTCGCGAAGCAAGTCCCTGCTTACACAGAAAAAGCGCGAGATCGAATTGTCGATATTATCTATCGACTCGATCAAACATTCGGGCTATTTGGCGGAGCGCACGTAAAGTCTGCATCGAGGAGTCTCACAAACTTGCTCATTGGGCCCGGCTCGCCTTCGCCTCACGCGCAACCAACCGCCACTGTCATTGCGTTGCCGGGTGCGCCACAGGCGATGGCTTCACCCGGTGAAACAATCGCGCCCAGTCCCGCCAAGATTACTACCGCTGAACGCCAGCGCATTCAAGCTTATGTAGAAAAGCAGATTCCGACGCTCCAGCGCGCCCTTCCCACACTGGCGGAAAGGTTTTGGGAAATCTTAAAGAAAAGCATCGGCGGATTTCTTGGAGTCACAGGTTTTTTGCTCAGTCTCATCCTGGTGCCGATCTATCTATTTTTCCTGTTAAAAGAAAAACCGCGCATTGAAAAGAGATGGAAAGATTATCTGCCGCTTCGCGCTTCACCGTTCAAAGACGAAGTGGCGGAAGTCTTGTTGGAGATCAACAAATACGTCACTGCCTATTTCCGGGGACAACTGCTCGTTTGCGTGGTGGATGGCATTCTCATCGGGAGCGCACTGACGCTTCTGGGGCTGAACTTTGCGCCACTGATTGGAGTAATGGTTGTCGTCCTTACGATGGTGCCGTATCTCGGGATTATCATCTGCTGGGTGCCAGCCGTTCTTATTGCCGCTTTTCAATGGGGCGACTGGGCGCACCCGATCGGTGTAACATTGATTTTCATCGTGATACAAAATCTCGAAGGCATCTTTTATGCACCCCGAATTGTGGGAGATTACGTCGGCCTGCATCCGATGACCGTGATCGTGTCGATCTTTGTCTGGAGCCTGATAATAGGTGGAGTGCTCGGGCCTCTCCTGGCCGTGCCGTTGACCGCAACGATTAAGGTTTTACTGGCGCGATACGTCTGGGGCAGACGTTTAAGGGAGAAGGTCCTGGAATCGATCGAAGAAGTGCCTGTTGTCGCAGAATCCGAGCCAGCAACACATTCTTAGAACATCCGTGAGCAGGCGGCCGCGACGCGACGCGCCGCACTGACCGCGCGGCGAGATCAGGACACGAAAATGCCGGAAAAGATCAAAGACGGGCACAAAGGTGCTGCCCGATTCTTCCCCGGCCTTGTATTTTTCTTCCGCCACCGAGTATGGCCGGTCCGGTTCGCCATCATAGTTGCCGCATTGGCAGCCACAATTCTGCTTGGCATTGCTTCCTTCAGCTACGGTTCAAAGCTGTACAGGGACTGGCACCAAAGGCGTCTGCTGCATCAGGCAGCGTCGCTGCTGCAGGAGGGGAAATTTGACCAGGCGTCGCAGAACGCGCGCAAGATCTTAACGATGGATCCCGACTCCGTGCCGGCGCGTTACATCCTGGCAGAGGCAGCGGAAAAGCAAAACCTTGAGGAGGCCGTTTTGTGGCGCGCACAAATCGCGCGGCTCCTTCCAAAAGATTCCGACAGCCAGCTTAACCTAGCTTCAGCGGCACTGCGCTTTGGGCAGATCGATCTCGCGCGAAAAGCGCTGAATGATGTCCCTCCCAACTATCGTGGCAGCGCTGCATTTCACGTCGTCGCAGGCTGGTTGGCCCGCGCGGAAGGAAATCTCGCCGAGCAGGAAGAGCAATTTGCCGCAGCCGTGAATGAGGAGCCAGGTAACGATCTCTATCAGTTCAATCTCGCGGCACTGCAAATTCAGTCCACCGATACGGAAAAAAATGCAAAAGCCCGCGCCGTTCTCGATCGACTCAGCAAAGTCGCTCCTTTTCGCACGGGCGCTTTGCGAGCCTTGCTCAACGACGCCGTGGCCCGCAATGACCTCGCGGCGGCGGATAATTTCGCTCAACAGCTCCAAATGTCACAGGAGGTCACATTCGGCGATTACCTCCTCTGCCTGACCTTTTATCGAAAACTCGATGAGAAGAAGTTCCGTCCTTTGTTGGAGAGAGTGAAACCTTTTGCCGCGCGCAATGCCTCCGATCTCACGTCGCTCATGAGCTGGATGAACGAAAATGGCCTCGCTGAGGACGTTGTTAAATGGATCGACAAGTTATCGAAAGACGAACTTATTTCCCCGCCCGTCTCAGTCGCAGTTGCGGCCGCATATGCGAACACAAAGAACTGGTCGCGTTTGAGACGCTGGACGGGTGCCGGGTCGTGGGGCGACTCTGACTATTTGCGCATTGCCTACCAGGCCATTGCAACGCGGCAATCACAATCCCGTAATAGCGGGCCCGCCCATGCCGAATTCGAAAGACTTTGGCGCTCGGCTGAACAAGCAACAAACGAGCAGCCGGAACACGAGCTTGATCTGGCGCGTCTCGCTTCGAAATGGAACCTTGAAAAAGAATCCGAACTACTGTGGCTGCGCGTCGCAAAGAATCCGCCCATGCGCCGTGAGGCCCTCGATGCGCTTCGCCGACTCTATCGCGCAAATGACAACCTCGAAAAACTGTATGACACGCTCCAGCGCCTGCACGAAGCCTCTCCCACTGAGGCGCCGATCACTGCCGATCTCGCGCGACTCGGCCTTAACCTTGAGCAAAATACAAAAGAGTCTCATGATCTGGCCAAAGAGGCTTACGACCGCGCACCAAATGAACTCAACTGCGCGCTCACTTACGCGTTTTCACTTTATCGCCTTGGCCGAAGTTCCGACGGCCTGGCAATCATACAGAGATTGCCGCCAGACCAGTTACACGATCCGCATGGGGCCGTTTACGTGGCGTTGTTGCTGGCCGACGCAGGTCAAATCGAAGGAGCAAAGGAGTACATCGCCACCGCGGCCGCCGGAAAGATTTACCTGGAAGAAAAGAAACTGCTCGACGAAGCCAAAAGGAAACTTGCAGCAGCCTCCGCAACTCCATCGCCAGCAGTCTCGCCCGTCCCTGCCGAGCTGAGTCCGACGCCAACGGCTTCGCCGGGTTGAAGCGTTGAAGGGCTAAATATTTGAATCCACAAATCCGACCCCTTCTAACGGTGTCACGAATCACAAATCATGCGGGCTCGCCCGCGCTTTCTCTCCTCTTGCGATTGCCTTTGTCCAGTGCGCGATGTCCTCTGAATCCATATGGACGCGTGGCTCAAGTCGCGCATCGCGGAATCCCCTCTTCCGGATATCCAGCAGATACTGCTTTCGTGACAGCAGGGTGCCACGGCAGACCCGATCGGAGCCAGCAGAAGGTCCTTCTTTTTGGAGCCGCCCAATCAGATCATCCATCACCGGGGCGGGGATTTTTCCGCGCTCGCTCGGATAAATGTAGCCGAACAACACCAAATGGCTGAGCAATACGCGCCAATCGGGACCAAAACGATGAATCAAATGCGGCCAATCGAGTTTCTCTGCGCAGCTTTGAAGAATATGCGCGATATCGGCGCCGTCGAATCGTTCGCGTTCCATGATGTAGGCCTTCATCCAAATCATTTCCTCAGGTGCGCAAAGTTTCACATGCAAGCCAAGCAATTCAGCATCCTGCGCGCGCTCAAACCAGGAATCGTCGACCTCGCATAGTCCGTTTCCGGCCCGAAAAATCAGGTCGATATAGTTCCGGCCGCATCCGGCTTTGGCCAGCCAGTGTGGAAAGGTTTTTTCCATTTTGTATCCGCCGCGGGCGAGCACATCGATGGCTGCATCGACGTGATGAGGTCGAACATATAGATCGAAATCTTTCGATCGCCGCGAGACGCCTGCATACGCCTCGACCACATACGCGCCACCAATTAAAAACGGAACGTTCGCATCCTGCAGCGCTGCCATTGATCTCCGATAAAACTCAGCGCGTCCGCCTTTCACCCTGGCGGCTGGTTCTCTCTTTGCAGCCATCACCCATCATAACGCAATCGGGACTGCCAATGCGCGCATCGGCGTGATGCAGGCAATCCTCTCTGCCCCCCAAAGAACCTCGCAGGCAGGATTGCCCGCGTCACTCAGTAAAAAGCGTCCATCGAGACCGGCGATTTCGTTTCTTTAAGACGATGGCTAAGCGAGCATTACGGATCGCCGCAACTGCGGATCTTCATTATGGCAAGCATTCCCGCGGGGTGCTGAACAAAGCGTTCGCCGAGATCTCGCGCAGCGCTGATGTGCTGCTGTTTTGTGGCGATCTCACAGATTATGGCCTCCCCGAAGAAGCGGAGGAACTCGTCGCCGATATTCGCGCTGCCGTGAGAATTCCGATGCTGGCCGTTCTGGGCAACCACGATTTCGAATCAGGACAATCCGAGCTTGTTTGTAAAGTTCTCGACGATGCGGGCGTCAACGTGCTCAACGGCGAAGCCATTGAGATCGCAGGAGTCGGGTTTGCCGGAATCGCCGGTTTCGGCGGGGGTTTCGGCCGGCGAATGCTGAACGCGTGGGGCGAACCGCTGATTAAACAATTTGTGCAGGAGTCGATCACGCACGCCGTTCGCCTGGAACAGGCGCTTGCCAAACTGCAAACCGAACGACGGATCGCAGTCCTGCATTACTCTCCTATCCGCGCGACGCTGGAAGGAGAAGATCCGGAAATTTTTGCCTTTCTCGGTTCCAGCCGATTGGAAGAGCCAATCAATCGATTCCGGGTCAGCGCTGTTTTTCACGGTCATGCCCATAACGGCATTCTCGATGGGAGAACTTCGACGGGCATTCCCGTTTATAACGTCTCAGCGCCCGCGCTTCGGAAGACCGGAAAGCCTTACCGGATCGTCGAGATATAGAACTGCAGGGCGTCCGCCGCAGCGGACGCCAATCGACGCGGTCAGCGTTGGGAAGATTGTTTCGGCGCGACGACGAAACCAGCACGCGAGACGCGTGGGCTAACCAGACAACGTCCTCGCCGCGACAACGCGCCACGCTTCTACATCGGCGCGGTTTCGAGTAGGTGAGATGCACCGGACAGCTCTTATTGACTCAAAAGTAACTTCTGAAAACGGTAGCGTAATTGAGTGGGCCAGTTGGCGCCGTGGCAGGATCGACATCTTCTTGTAGAGCAGGCTCAAATGCGGCTTGAGCTGATAATCGGACGAATCTTGCGCAACATGGCGGATGAGTTGGTTGAGTTGCTGCAATTTTCTGTCCAGTGCGAATTGCACGAACAGTGTTTTGATAAACTCGCCGGACTGGCAGACCTTAAGCACCTTCGCCTGGACGAGTCGGCAACCGCTAACAGTTTTCGCAATTACTTCGTCTGCTTCCACTCGATCTGAACCGACATGGATCGTCATGTGCGGCTCAAAGACAGGCGCATTATATTGTCGCGCAAGATCGATAATCGTCTTTTCAAAGAAGGAACGCGCTGGCTCAGCCGGAATAAGCCAATAGGCTGTCGCAGTATTTTTCATGCTTAAAGAACATGCTGGTTTCCCACGCGCGTTTTTTAACAATCCAATATTTAACAAACTGAACGTCCAATGTTAAGATCGCTTCGTGCCCACCAACGTTCTCGGAGGCGAACTGAAATGTTGCTGTCGCGATCCGGTCACCGGTTTTTATCGCGACGGCTTTTGTCGAACCGGACCGGAAGATGTTGGGCTGCATACTGTCTGCGTCAAAGTCACGCGCGAATTCCTGGATTTCTCGGTTCTCGACGGAAACGATCTGGTCACGCCGCATCCGGAATGGGGCTTCCCCGGACTCAAGCCGGGCGATAAGTGGTGTGTTTGCGTCACGCGCTGGAAAGCTGCACTTGATCACCGGCGTGCCGCTCCTGTCGATCTTGAAGCCACTCACGCCTCCGCCCTCGAGTTTGTTACGCTCGACGAACTAAAAGCGCACGCACTGAAAACCTGATTTTGTTAATGTGCGCCGACGTTATTTTATTTTCTCAACCTTTGAGACCTGCACGTAGCTACATTTCACCGCCTCCTCCCACGTGCCCGTAACGTGCACCGATGAGTTGTTCTTTGCCGCGTTGTCGAGGACTTGCGAATCATGTTTCGAAGTCGGATTCAAACGAACGTCCTCGCCCTTTTTTGGATGCAGCCAATAGTGCAGCCCAGTCAACATGCAGGGATCCATTTCAGCTTTCTTGACCGTCCCGCTCATATCGAAGTGCTCGCCCTTTGCTGGCTGCTTCGATTCTTTGGGTTTAGCTTGTGCGCCTTGCAAGTCGGCCATGCTCAATGTCACGCCAAAAGCCACTGCGATAAGTCCGATAAGTATATTTTTCATTTTTGATCCTTTCTTAGCGATGAGTTTTAAAAGGTCGTTCCGAGAAGATCAAGCGTAAAAAGCGCGGTAGGCAGCTCTGATCGGGATTTCTGCGAGGTATCAGCAACTCAAGGATCGTAAAATACGCAATCTCGATCGGCTTTTTGGATTTGTCTGTGGCCCTCTACGCTGTGCGGTTGAATTGAGACGTGTTTGCCTCCACGCTAACGCCGAATTGAAACTGCCGTTTAGTCTTTTTCTAGCGCTGCGGTTTTTAAAGCCGAAGCGCACGTTTCTCTCGATCATCACATTGATTTCAGTGCTCGGTGTGATGCTCGGCGTGACTGTGCTGATTCTGGTGATTTCCGTGATGACCGGATTCGACCGGGAGCTGCGCCAAAAAGTGATCGATTTCGATGCGCACATTCTCGTGAGCACGGAAGACATCTTGCGCGATTGGCGAACACTCAAAACCAAGATCGACAATACACCGGGCGTGGTCGCGACGGCTCCCTACATCCAGGGACCGGTGATCGTGGAGTTTCAAAACCGCCGGCTCGCGCCGCTGATTCGCGGCGTCGATCCTGCGGAAGAAGAGAAAGTGATTCCGCTCAGAAAATTCATTAAGTACGGCAAGCTCGATCTGGAAGGCGATTCGACCGTACTTGGAGTTGAGCTCGCGCGAAAATTGCAGATTAACGTCGGCGACAAACTGACGATCTATTCGCCGGGAAATCTCGGCCAGATTCTAAATTCCATTAAGAAACTGGAGAACGCTAAAGGGGAGGAAGAAAAAAAAGCAGTCGACGAATTGCGCGATGTAATCCTGCCGAAAGAACTGACCGTTACCGGCATCTTTGAGACCGGTCACTACCTGCACGATTCTGAATTTCTTCTCGTGCCGATTTATGTCGGTCAAGAGTTATACGGCCTGGCGGACGCGTTGCACGGCATCACAGTTAAGACCGACAATCCGTACAGCGCCGAGCGGGTAAAACAAGCGATCCAGCAATTCCTCGAGCCGCCCCAATACGCGCAGACCTGGATCGACATGAACCGTCAGTTTTTCGAAGCGGTGCGGCTCGAGCGCACAGTGATGTTTTTCCTTTTGTTCTTCATCGTCGTCGTCGCGGCATTCGGAATCATGAGCACGCTCATCACCGTGACGGTGCAAAAGCGGCGCGAGATCGGAATTATGAAAGCGCTCGGGGCCAACATTGCCCAAATCATCTGGGTTTTTCTAGGCCAGGGAACCGTCGTCGGCCTTTTCGGAACTCTTACGGGACTTGGGCTCGGAATGGCATTGATCCGCTACCGCAACGAATTCAGCCATTGGCTCGCATCGACGTTGCATATCGAGATTTTTCCGCGCGAGGTCTATCAATTTTCGTCGATCCCAGCGGAGGTTATTCCGAAGGACGTTGCTATTATCTGCATCAGCGCATTTTTTATCTGCTCATTTGCGGCTTTGATTCCCGCCTACTTCGCCGCGCGTCTCGATCCGGTAAAAGCGCTGCGTTACGAGTAATCTGATTTCTTACTCCTGCTCGTAATCGAATTCACAAAAACCTCGAGCGCGCGATATACATAATCATATCCCTCCGGCCATTCGCTTTGCCGCGGGCCGGCCACGTTAAGAATGTCGATCTTGTGCTTGCGGATAAGATCGGCAATCGATTTTGCGGCGTCTTCAATGGAAATTCTTGACGCGTCGATTAGTTGGTGTGGCCGTTGTTGCTCAACGCAGAAGCGAACCGTTTGTTCAGTTCCACCACTCAACTTTTCGGAGTAGATAATGACGGTTCCATCGGAATCTTTTACGTTCCGTAAAGTCCGCTCGGTGAATCCACCATGTTCCAATTCCTTGAGCGGATAACGATCGGGAATTCGACCGAATTCATCGAGGCGCCCAGTCGGACACCATCCACCACAGTTAATTCCATTTTTCAGTGCAACATCGAGAGCTGCGCGATCGACCCCTGTTTGTCCGCCGGAGACTATTTTCACCTGCCTCTCGGCGCTTTTAGTCGCCGGTCGGAATAATATCCGCGCGCTCGACCATCAAGATCACCGTTCGTTCAGGAGCCCGGGTGCGATGGCGTACACCTTTGGGCACCACAAAGCCCTGCTTCGGCGCAAGATCAATAACGCGATCTTCAAGATCGATCAGGAAATGTCCGTCCAGAACGAAAAAGAATTCATCGATGTCTTTGTGCTCGTGCCAGAGATATTCGCCCTGAATCACGGCCAGCCTGACGACAGAATTGTTTACCTTGCAAAGGGTCTGATTGTACCACTTGTCTGTGCAGGCATCGGTTAGTTTCTGCACATCGATTAGTTCCAGCGGTCCGTGCAGAATGTTTAGGTAAGTCTTGTACGGGAAATCTTGCGGCGACTTGTTGGAATCCATGATCTGAGTTTAAGCCAGAGCACGTGCTTGATCGCGAAACAGCCTATTCTTCGCCGTCGAACCAGTCGGTCTCTTTTCCCTTCACGACGACGCGGTCCGCCGCTGATGATTTGTTTACTTTCCACTTCCCGCTGTCTGGGAGGTAAGCTGATTCGCCGATTGGATTATCCGCGATCACATAGAAGATGAAATCTTCGGTCCCCGAATTACTGAGCTGGTGCGGCTCGTTAGGCCCGAAAATAAAAGCGTCGACAGGGACGACCTCGGTTGTGCCATCTTTATGGCGGACGCTTCCCTTACCCGAGAAGACCAAATAAAGCTCGCATAGCGCTGAGTGCGCGTGGTAAGGAAAATTGCACTTTCCGGGAGGCACTCGGTTCCATTCCAAATCGAATGGATGTCGTTTGGCCAAATCCAGCGAAGCCGGTTCGCGCCCCAGTGCTTCCGAAATTCCTTTGAACGACACGGCGTATTTGCCGCCAGGCGATTGCCACGGCTCCTCTTTAATCTCGTTTAGATTTACTTTGCGCATTTCATCTTTTGTCACTTAATCAGTCTCTGTTCCTTTTACCATCACTTCCTCGTTTTCCTCCTTTCCGACTGCCCATTTACCGCTGTCGGGATAGTAACAAGAGTCGCCGGTCGCCCCGCCGCTACGCGGATTATCAGCGATCACGTAATACACAAAATCTTCACTGCCGGCGTTAGCAATCTGGTGCGCTTCACCCGGCTGAAAGAAAAACGCGTCGCCCGGTCCGACTTCAGTTATCCCATCCTTGTCGCGAATGCTGCCGCGGCCGGAGACGACGAGATAAAGCTCCGATTCAGCCGAGTGCGAGTGATACGGGCAGAGCAATTTGCCTTTCGGAATCCGCACCAGCGCGAGATCGAACGGATGCCGCTTCGACAGATCGAGCGACTCCGGCTCGCGTCCGAGCGCTACCGAGATATTCTTCGATGCCCGGCCAAACTTTCCCTTTGGCGACTTTCGCTCCCGCTCCGGGATCTCTTTGAGGTTCACTTTGCGCATGTCACGGTATTTCGAAAATCTCGAACTGATTGGCGATGCCGCGGAGGGAACGCGTCTGGGGCGTCGCAGCGATGCCATTTTCCTTCAGAAGCCTGCAGGAGTCGCTGTCCGCAACCACCTGTCTGGTTGCGAAGATGGAGCGTGATGTCGCAAGACCTTGAACGCGCGACGCGATATTAACCGTCTGTCCAAAGTAGTCCTGTCGATCGTTGAGCGAAACGGCCAGACAAGGTCCCATGTGGATGCCGATCTTGAGAAGCAAATCGCCATTTAGATCTTTCACCGCTTCCCGCATCTTGAACGCCGCGGCCATCGCCCGGTCCGGTGTGGGAAAGGTCGCCATCACTGCATCGCCAATCGTCTTGACCACGGCTCCTCCTTCCGCTGCCACGATTTTATTTAAGACTCGAAAATGAGCGCGCACCAGATCGAAGGCGGCCAGGTCGCCGACTCGTTCATAAAGTTCGGTCGAGCCTTTAAGATCGGTAAACAGAAAGGTCAGGCTCGTAATCTTGAGCCGCTGATCTACGGCAAGCGTATCGGTGCGATAGATGTCGCGGAAGGTTTGATTAGTCAAAAGACGCTTTGCGGTCAGAAACGGGCGCCGCTTGCCGAGGAGATCGTGAAGTTTATCGCCGGCAATCCAAACGCCCGGCAAGGTCCGCGAGACTGAGCGGTTCTCCAGAAAAATGCACAAAGGACCGGGGCGCATTTCGACCGTACCAGGCGGCGCATGGTCCTTGGTCATGACAAAAGCGAGCGACTGCTGTTCACGCGTCGGCTCGCCCTTTACATCGATGAATTGCGACATGTGGACGACTGGATCGAACATGATGAGGAACGCTTCGGGCACTTGCAGCGAGAGCTCCATCTTTTCGCCCGGCGGAAGCTCCACAGTATGCAGCGTGATTTCCTTGATCAATTCTTCCAATGTGCCGTTGTCGGGCAAATCAACGCCTGAACTCCAAAACAACTGTCTGAAGTATTCGATCCACGGCAGCGTCTGCGGATCGTGGGCCGCAATTTTCCGCACCCGCGGGCTGATTGTAAAAGTGACCTCAACCATTTCGTCGAGCGTTGGCTCGTAGGCCGCGGCGCAAAGAGCGCAGCTATAGTCGGTCTGATTTACGGTCTTGAGCGTGGTGCCCGAACCGAGGACGCCACCGCAACCGGGACAAAGAATGTTCCACGATAGGTCGAAGATACCGAGCTGCGCAGCGTGCAGAAAACCGGCAATCACCTCCTCCTCATCCAGCTTATGCTCGGCGGCAAAAGCAAGCGCATTAATGCGGCAAAGCTGACTGTCCGGTGCGTTCTCAAGCAGGTTTTCAATGGCGCTCACCGGTTCCGGTTTGGCCGATTCTCGCAAAGCAGCAAAGAGACGTTCAGTTTCGCGAGAAGATTTCATGACGTGAGCGCTTAAATCGGCATAATAGCTACAGTCCGGTCAGAAAAAATGTAAAGCAACCCGCGCAAAACTTCACGTCGCTGAGTGCCGTTGGCACTCATGAGCGTTTTAACTGAGCCTGTTCCGATCACAGCTTCCATTTCTTCGGCAGCTTTTGTTTGAGTTTCTCGATCGGCTCAAAAAGATCGCCCGTTTTCTCGACCCGAGTGAGAACTTTGTCGGAGCGAAATTTCAAGAGAACGGCTTTTGTCTTTTTCAGGCAGTTTGCGACTTCGTCCCAGGTGACGGGAGTTGAAACGGTCGGCTCTTCCCTGGCGCGCAGCGAATAGACACAGATCGTCGTCTTGTGCTCGTCGTTTTGGCTCCAATCGACAAATACTTTTCCTTTCCGCACGGCCTTCGACATGCTCGATGTGACGAGATCGGCGTGTTCGCGTTCCAGATGCTGGGCCAGCGCGCGCGCCAAATCTTTCGTCTGGTTGTATGTGACCGCCGTATTGAGCGGCACGTAAACCTGCACACCTTTTGAACCACTCGTCTTCGCGAATGACTTCAGTTTCATCTTGCCCAATAAATCGCGTAGCCAAAGCCCGATCTGGCAGCATTGGACAATGTCGGCCGGCGCGCCGGGATCGAGATCGAACACCATCATAGTCGGGCGCTTGACGTTGCTCTTCCGCGAGAGGGAAGTGTGCAATTCGAGATCGGCGAGGTTCGCCGCCCAGACCAGCGTAGGCAGATCCTGCGCGAGGCAATAATCCATCATCCGATTGTTGCCTTCGCTCCAGACTTCGGCCGTCTTCACCCATTTCGGCCGATGCGACGGGCAATTCTTCTCGTAAAAGAATTGGCCTTCCACGCCGTCGGGGTAACGCTTCATGGTAAGCGGCCGGTCTTTGAGATGCGGCAAGAGGACTGGCGCGACGCGGATGTAGTAATCGATTACCTGGCCTTTGGTGAATCCGACCTTCGGATAAAGCACCTTGTCCAGGTTCGAAACCTGAATCTTGCGGTCTTCGACGATTAGTTCGGCTTTATTAGGCATGGTCGGAGTATTTTAGCCACAGATTCACACAGATTTTCACAGATAAAATCCGATCTTTTTCCAATCTGTGTTCCATCTCTCCTTATCGGTGGCCGAATAATGATTGGCAACAGTGGGCAATTTCTCCGGACTTGGCATAAAGCTACGGCTTGCAGGCGACTTCGCTCGGAATGACACATCACGCGAAGAAACGCTCGGGTGAGAGCATCGGCTGCGGTTTGCAAATTCGGCCGACGCAATGTTCCCAGCTCTCATGACCGCTCAGGATTTCGATTTCGACGCGCAAAAAACAAACGGGCACCTTCACTTCCGCCTCGGGCAAATGCGGCATTCGGACGGCGTCTTTCTCCGTCGTAACGATCATCGCCAGATCGCGGCGAATGCAGCGGTTGATGAATGTAGTTAGCTCCGGTTCGGTATAGTAGTGATGGTCAATGTAGCGTTTTGCGAGATCGATGTGTGCACCAAGTTTTCTTAATGCGCCTTCGAAACTTTCGGGCGCGGCGATGCCGGAAATCGAGCCGATGAACGCGTCGCGCAAGCTCTCGAGCGGCAGCTGTTCCCCGGTAAAAACACTCTGAAGGTAGAGCGGTTTGTGCGCACACTCGATAATGTCGGCGGTGCGATTGTAACGCCGGATCCGTTGGATGAGCGCCTCATTAGACTGCCCCGTATTCTTGGTGATAAAGATATAGCTCGCGCGCCGAAGATTTCGCGGCGCTTCGCGCAGCGTGCCGCGCGGTAGGAGAAATTCATTGCCAAATGGCGCCTGCCGATCCACCAGCACGATATCCAGGCGATGTTTGAGATGCAGATATTGCAAGCCGTCGTCGAGCAGGAGCGTGTCGACTTTCCATTTGTCGATGGCAAGGCGCCCGCTTTTCACTCGATCTTTATCCACCAGCACGACGACATCCTTCAAATTGTGGGCCAACATGTAAGGCTCGTCGCCGGCGGTACGTGAATCGAGCAGCAGAGATTTGCCGTCGGACACAATTCTTGGCGGGTCGACCATGCTTCTACGCAGTCGATCCCACCAGCTTCGTTTGCGCGGCATGCTTTTGTAACCGCGGCTCAGAATGGCAACCCGCCGCCCGCCCGCCTGCAGGGCACGCGCAAACTTCTCGACGATCGGCGTCTTGCCCGTCCCGCCAACGGTGAGGTTGCCGACGCTGATAACGAGACAACCGAGCGCCCGCTCCCGGAGAATTCGTTTCCTGTAAAAGTACAAGCGGAGCTGCACGATGCGATCGTAAATGAACGACAGCGCATAGAGGATCCCGCGCAAGATCGAAGCGCGAATGCCGTGACGACGCTCGAGAACGACGTCGATGCCGAATTGTTCCAGATTTTCAAGCCGGCGGCCCATGGGAAGTGGTGATCAGTGATCAGCGATCGGTGATCGGACAAGACGGGCGCCGCGATTATCCGCGCGTGTGATGAGTGTGTGCGCCGATGTCGATTCAGTAGCACGCAACATTGCAGCCGCTATTTTCTTCGGCGAATGAAGCGTCAAGGCGGTAATTGTCGATCCGCTGCCGCTCAGGAAGGCGCCAAGGGCCCCAGCTTTTTCGGCTCCGGCGATCACGCGCGGAAGGAACGGAATCAGTTTTTTCCGGTACGGCTGATGCAAATGGTCTGCGAAAGCGCCGCGCAAATTACGATAATTGCCCGACGCAAATGCGGCTGTAATCACACAAGCATTTGCACAATTATCAACCGCCGCGGCGCGCGAAATTCTGGAAGGCAAAATCTCTCTTGCCCGCGATGTTTTGATTTCCAATTCAGGAATCAAGAGGACGAAATGTAGCCGCTGCGACACTTCGAAGCGCTGAAAGGCGCTACCCTGCACAACTGTGAACCCGCCAAAGACTGCCGGCGCGGCGTTGTCGGGATGTCCCTCCAACTGGGCGCACAGTTGAAAGATCGACAAGCGATCAACGCAATTGCCAGTTAAAGCATTCAAAGCGTGCAAGACGCCAAGACGCACGGTGACGCTGCTCCCTAAACCGCGTGAAGGAGGAACGTTGCCCGTAATTGATACGGAAAATGAGAATGGCGCGCGCCGAGTATGATGAAAAAACAAATCTGCTGCTTCCTCCGTAACACCCTGCGACCGGGATTTTGCGCCTCTGGTTACGGTGACATCGTTGTGAATGCGCAGCGCGACACCCAGACAATCAAAGCCCGGGCCAAGATTGGAAGTGCTCGCCGGAACGCGAACGGTAACTTGTTGCATATGTCAGCCTGCCGTAGCGGGTCCACGGCAACGCTTTACGATGCGGGAGTGTAACGAGGCCCGGTCTGGGCGGCAACCAATCCGTTGCGCAATGCCGATTTGCAAGTACGCCGTTAAAGGTCAGCGCGACCGATGAAAACCGAATCGAAGTGGATCGATGCAGCCTTACTTCGGGATTTCGAGGCAGAGGGAACTGACGCGCACCGGCTCTGCACGATCGAAGACGGTTGGGTGGAGCGCTTCGGAGCTGATGTCCTCATCTCATTCAAAAGGGTCCTGGCACGCGAACGCCTAATCGAGGAGCTGCAATCCTGGGCAAAGACCGTCGGGTTCGACGTTGGACGTATTTTCGCCCGGTTCGTCCCCCGCAAAAACGAAGAGCGCGAATCTCCGCGTCTGATCCTTGGCGATCCAGCCGAGAATTTGCAGACAATCGCCACCGAGCGGCATCTCAAATTTGGGATCGACTTTGGGGTGGGCTATTCCGTGGGATTCTTTATTGATCAAAGAGAAAACCGGCGCCGTGTGCGTCACATAGCTCCAAGGCGGCTTCTGAATTGTTTTGCCTATACGTGCTCCTTTTCCGTTTGCGCCGCTTACGTCGGAGCGACCACTCTCAATATCGATCTCTCCAAAAAATCTCTGGCACGGGGGCGGGAGAATTTTGCGCTGAACAGCCTGCCAACCGTCGACCATCGGTTCATCGCGGACGATGTGACGGCGGTGTTGCCGCGACTTGCTCGCCAGGGAGAGAAATTTGATGCGATCATTCTCGATCCCCCGACCTTTTCGCGATCGCCCGGAGGAAAGGCGTTTCAGGTTGAAAATGATTTTGAGAAATTACTCATTGATGCCCTCGATCTGGCGGAGCGCGACAGCCATATCTTGCTGTCGACGAATTGCTCCACGCTGCGAGAGCATGCGCTGGAAGTAATGGCCCGCTATTGTCTCAAGGTAGCGCGGCGCGCCGCCACGTTTCATCGGCAACCTCCCCTGCTCGATTTTCCACCGGGCACTGGCGCAAGCTCGATTTGGCTGGCTTTGCGTTGACGAGATCGATGCGCGCAAAGAACGATCAGAATTCGAATCATTAAGCGACATGGATCATTCATCTGCTGAAGTATTGGCCGAGTTCCCAGAACGCGGGTTGCATTGGGCGAAAGAACAGTTTGAGACGGTTCTTGGCGAGACTGAGCATTACGTGCGCGAAAAGCCAGCAGAGTCTCTGCTGTGCGCGCTGGTAGTGGGCTACATTCTGAATCGATTGCCGGTGGGCCGAATTCTGGGCGGCCTCTTCCGCCTCCTTATCGTCGCGTTGAGACCCGCGATCTTAATTTACGGCGCCACCAAGCTCTATCAGGCAGTGCGGGAAGAAGAATCGTTAAATCGCTAAATCGCTTCGACGTTTTAACGATTTCACGTCTAACGCTTCTTACTCGGCTTCGAGGGTAAAGCCAATCTTCAGTGTCACCTGCCAATGGCTCACCTTCCCGTCCTCGATGTATCCGCGGGTCTCCGCCACCTCGAACCAGCGCATGTTGCGTACCGTTTTCTCGGCACGTGCCAGCGCGTTTTTTACCGCATCCTCGAATCCGTTCGGCGAGGAACCGACCAGCTCAATTTTCTTGTAAATATGCTCAGACATTTGGCCATTATTCCCCAAGGAGGCGCTCGAAAACAAGAAAAAGCCGACCAAGAAGCGGCGGTCTCCGGCCCGCTGTCCCAAAAGTAGCGCGAGCGTCCCAGCTTGCGAAACTTACCGGAAGGCGCAAGCGGGACGCTTACGCTACATCGCGCGTCCAGGAAATTTGCTTTACAAAAGCATCCCTGTTTCGGCAGCCTCGCGTTGTGAGGAAATCGGTTGGCGCTTGTTTGTTGCTCTTAATCGTTTTTTCCGGCGTGGACGCTCAGAACCAGGAAAGCAAACTGGTCGATCGGCTGCTCAGGCCGGACACGACGCTGCGGAATAACGCGCAGAACAAACGATTTATCGCCGATGGCGCCTCCATAAATAAAAAAGCAACCGTTGGCACATTTTACGTCCAGAAAAAGTCCAATTCGAAGAGGTTTTTCGGGATAAACGACTTCTTGACGCGCCAATTCAATTCTCGGCCTTTCCATGGCAAACGCAGCGCATTCGAGGGTTCGTCGCAGCAAGCGGTGGGGAATTCGCGACCTGCCTATGCAACTCAAACTGCACGTGGCCCTCGCGATGCCCCTCAGTCTGACAAAAAAGTTCCGAGCCGCGCGTACGCGGAGAACCGACCCTTCGTTGAGCAAGGTAAAAGTCAAAAGTCGCTCAACAGGCAGAATGCGCCGCTCACGATCGAGCAAGTGCGCGAGTTGCTGAACAAAAACAAGTAGCGCGCCGGCCCGGTGCGCTATTCTGTGGTTGACGATGCGACCGGATGAAGCTCTCGCGGTTTTAAGACAAGGCGCCGCGCAGATCATCAGCGAGGATGAACTGCACGAGAAACTCGCGCTCGAACGTCCGCTCCGCGTGAAACTGGGAGTCGATCCGACCACCTCCGACATTCATCTTGGTCACAGTATCGTTCTGCGAAAGCTGAGGCAGTTTCAAGACTTGGGTCACCAGGCGGTTCTCATCATCGGTGATTTCACGGGAATGATCGGTGATCCGAGCGGTCGCTCTGCTACGCGCCCGCAATTAACGCACAAGGAAGTAATGGCAAATGCCACAACCTATCGTGAGCAGGCGTTCAAGATTCTTGATCCGGCGCCCACGGAGATTGTTTGCAATGGCGACTGGTTTCGAGCGATGTCGTTCGAAGACGTCATTCGCCTGAACAGTCGGGTTACGCTGCAACAAATGTTGCAGCGTGAGGATTTCCGGGACCGGATTGAGAACCAACAAGCCATCCGTGCCCACGAAATTCAGTATCCGATCATGCAAGGCTGGGACTCGGTGATGGTGAAAGCCGATGTCGAGCTCGGCGGAACGGACCAGCTTTTTAATATTTTGATAGGGCGCGACTTCCAAAAAGAGGAAGGTCTGCCGCAGCAGGTCGTTTTTCTCCTTCCAATTCTGGAGGGCTTGGATGGCTCGAAAAAAATGAGCAAGAGTCTCGGGAATTTTGTTGCGATCAACGAGCCCGCTCCCGCCATGTTCGGGAAACTGATGAGCATTTCCGATGAGTTGATGGCGCGCTATTATCCATTGCTGCTTGGTCGTCCGTTGGCGAGTGGTGCGCACCCGCTTGACGCCAAAAAGCAGCTCGCCTTCGAAATCGTGCAGACCTATCATTCGAGCGAGGTTGCGCGAAAAACGCTCGACGAATGGGACAGGCGCTTCAGTAAGCGCGATTTGGAACATGCCGATCTGCCCGCGTTCTCAGGAACTGAACAGGAGAGACTCGCAGCCGTCACCCTCGTTTCGAATGTTTATCGCGAAGTATTCAATCTTCAAAAGTCCCATAGCGAAGTCTCCCGCCTGATCAAACAGGGAAGCGTGGAACTCGATGGAGTAAAGATCCGCGACCCGAGGGCGACAATCACACTTGAGGCCGGTCAGGTGCTTCGCCTCGACAAGACGCATGCGGTGCGAATTGCCTAGCAAAAGAGCCACGAAGCGTTGGCCTCGTGGCTCTTCGAATTTTTCGTTTCCTCAGGCTGCGGCCGTTTGCAGCACTGGCATGACGCGCTCGTGCTCAAGATAGCTCGCTGCGATGCCTTCGAAGTGCGCCCGGATGCTGCGTAGTTCCGCGGTCACGAAACTATCGACGAACCGCACGTGCCGGTCCAGCCAGGCGAATACCTGGTTTTTAATCTCGTAATGGATGGCCAGTGTGACTTCGGTGCAGTTTGGGCGGATCTCGGCGAAATCGACAATTCCCATCACGTTGATATTTCCACCCACGGATTCAAACGCGTATTGTCCATTGGGCGAGTCGCTTTCCACCGACAAAAGGACCGTGCGCGCCTCAAATCCAAGAGGGCCGCGAAAGCTAAAATCAACTGTCTTAGACGAGGTAACGGTAGCCCTTGTCACCATCAGGAACTGCCGCCGATACGATTGGATGCTGGCCAGGCGAGCCCTGCACTCCCGCAACGGCTGACTCATGTGTAAGGTTTTTTGTAAGAGCATAAGTGTAAGTGTTTGTTGCCTTAAACTTAAGCAATAGCGATGCCATCGCGGTTTACCCAGCGGTACCAGCGGGAATGCCGCCTAATCGTGTTTAATTTGTTGACACCCTTGTATCTGGTCAACACGCTCAGGCTTCCTAGTCGAATCAATCATAAGTCGCCAGTCAGACGGCAATTCCCTCAGATTTTCACCTAATCCACCAAGCAATGGAACGCTGAGGATCTTCTTCAAAATATCGGCATTGGTCAAAGCGGCCAGATCGTCGGTCGCCTCCGGACCTGCGGGGTTTAGCATGACACCGGCGCAACAGAGTCTGTGCTGGAGAATACTTCGCACGGTGAGCGTCGTGTGATTGAGACAACCGAGCCGGTTCTGCGCCACAACCAAGACTGGCAACCCAATTTCGCGAGCCAAATCGCTCACGAAATAATCAGGTCGAATCGGTACGAGCCAGCCGCCGACTCCTTCCACGATGACATGCTCAACTCGATTCTGAAGCGCGCGAAAAGCAGCAAGAATCTGCTCAATGTCGATGTTCACCTCTTCCACGAGGCTGCCGACAATCGGCGCGGCCGGCGTCTTCAACCAGACGGGATTAACATCATCGAATGTCAGGCCATCATTGCCGGCTGCCAGCAAAAGCTCTGCATCTCGACGGTCCCCGCAACAGATTGGCTTCATTCCGGCGCAGCTTGTTCCCGCGGCGCGCAATAGACGCAAGAGCTGGAGGGCAGTGTGCGTCTTGCCCACGCCGGTATCTGTCCCGGTAATGAAAAGGCTCACGCGACCTGTCTGGCAGCTGCCGGACGCTCCGATGCGGTTGTCCTGCGGCTCGCGCGGATTGTTTGCATCATCGACCGGAAAATCTTCGCGCCATCTGCGCTACCCAGCCGCCCGTCTGAGGCGCGATCAGGGTGAGGCATTAAGCCAAATACGTTCCCCTCGCGATTGCAGATGCCGGCGATATTTTCAATCGAACCATTCGGATTCGCTTCGGGAACAATCCGGCCGTCCCTGTCCGAATAGCGCAAAATCACTTGCCGATTGGCGTTAAGCTCACGCAACGTCTCCGGGTCAGCGAAGAAACAACCTTCCCCATGAGCAACCGGCATCCGGAGCAGCGCGCCTTTCTTGCAACCATGTGTAAATGGCGAGTCATCCACTTCCACGCGCATTGTCACCATGTCGCAGACGAATCGCAGCGATCGATTCCGCACCAGCGCTCCCGGCAACAGTCCCGCTTCGCACAATACTTGGAACCCGTTGCACGTGCCGAGCACTAGCTTGCCCGCGCGCGAGTCGCTCACTACCGCTCGCATGATCGGCGAAAAACGAGCAATAGCACCGCAACGAAGATAATCACCATATGCGAATCCGCCCGGCAGCACGATTGCGTCAAAATCATCAAGCGACGTTTCCTTGTGCCAGACGTATTCGGCGCGCAGCCCTTCGAGACCGTTAATCGCCGCGAGGCAATCCTGATCGCAGTTTGAACCGGGAAATTGGATGACGGCGAATTTCATCTATTCACTTCTGACCTCTGCCTGTCGCGCCGTAGCCTTGGCGGAGGCGGAACCTCTGACCTCTGACGCCTGGAGCTCATAATCTTCGATCACCGGATTCGAGAGCAAATCGCGGCAAAGCCCGTGCAGTCGCGCTTCAAGATCGCCATTCTGCCCATCGACATCGATCTCCATGTATTTGCCGATCCTGACGCTGCGTACCTCCGGCATTCCCAGGTGTCGCATCGCATCGCGCACCGCGTTACCCTGCGGATCGAGCACTGCCGCCTTCGGCATGACAATGACTTTTGCTTTCACCCGTTCACCATATCCGCCGAAGGACGGATTCGTCCAGTGGCGAATTTGCGCCTCACGCGCGAACAAGTGCAATCCCGTTATTGACGCACGCGTTGTTGTAGCCGTGATCGCTGATCCCGGCCTGCGGTAAAGAAACCGAAGATTGTAAAGGCTGGTGCCTCAGCCCGATGGATTCCGATCAAAGCGCTCTCCAGCAATAAGTCCAGCTTTGCAGGCGGGCACCGATAGTTTAATCTCGCGCGCATGGCTCGTCGCCCCGCCAGTTCAAAAAGCTCCAAGACTGCCAAAGCTTACGATCACAAGGAAACGGAAGCTGTTCTGCGGCCTGACATCGGAATTCAGGCACAATTCAAAAAGAAAAAAGAGCCGGCGAAGTATCGATATGATCGCTCGCTCGATCCGCAGCTTTCCTGGGACATCAATGCCGATCGTGAGTACGCGGAAGCGTTGATCGAGAAGGTGCGCAGCGCGAAGTCGGTGGATGACGCGCACGCCGCGGCGGAAGAACTCAAACGCATCTCGTCGCCGTTTTTGACTTGGGCAGGGAAAGCCGAGCGCAATTCCTTCGCTGTTCGTGCACGAGCGGCTGAGCACGGAGGCGATCCTGAAAAGCGTGCAGACGCACAAGCAACAGCTCGATCTGTTTGCCGATGCGAAGCTCGATTTGGCCGAGCGAGTGTTGCGCGCCTACGAACACAAGAGTCCGTGGGTAAACCGGCTCATTCTCGGCGACTCATTAGTCGTGATGAACAGCCTGGTTAAATACGAGGCGCTCGGTAGCCAGGTGCAATGCATCTATGTCGATCCGCCGTACGGCGTGAAATTCGGGAGCAACTTCCAGCCGTTCATTCGCAAGCGCGACGTCCGCCACAATGACGATGTCGATCTTACCCGTGAGCCGGAAATGGTGCAGGCGTATCGCGACACGTGGGAATTGGGTCTGCACAGTTATCTCACCTATCTGCGAGACAGATTTCTGCTCTGCCGCGAACTGCTCGCGCCCAGCGGCAGCATCTTCGTCCAAATCAGCGACGAAAATCTTCACCACGTCCGCGAACTGCTCGATGAAATTTTCAGCGCAGAAAACTTTTGTGCGGTGATTCCGTTTGTAAAAACGAGCGGTCAGACAAGCGAATTACCTTCGTCCGTCGGCGATTATCTGCTGTGGTATGCGAAAGATAAGGAAAGAATAAAATATCGTCAGCTCTACGTCGAAAAAGAAGCCGGGGGAGAGGGCGGCATTAACTACACGCAAGTCGAACTGCCTGACGGGAAGCGGCGCGCGATGACTAAGGAAGAACGCGAAAAGCCACAGCTGTTGCCGAATGGTTCAAAGATTTTTTCCTACAGCCCGCTAACCTCATCTAGCGGCGGAGCTAATAGCCGTTTTCCGGTGAAACTCGCAGGCAAAAGTTTTCAACCATCTAAAGAATTTTGGAAGACAAACGAAGCTGGGATTCAAAAATTGATTGAGGCGGGAAGAATCGCGGAGGTGGGCGCGCTGATAAAATACGTCCGATATTTTAGCGATTTTCCCGTAATGCCTCTCGCTAATTATTGGTACGACACTTCGGCTGGCGGATATAGCGGCGAGAAATTTTACGTCGTTCAGACAAACACGAAAGTTGTAGAACGGTGTCTTTTGATGACGACCGATCCTGGTGACCTAGTGCTTGATCCGACGTGCGGGAGCGGGACGACAGCGTATGTGGCGGAGCAATGGGGACGGCGCTGGATCACAATTGACACAAGCCGGGTGCCGCTGGCGCTGGCCCGGCAACGGTTGCTCACGGCTACGTTCCCGTACTATGAATTGCGCGACGAGAAATCAGGCGTCAGCGGTGGGTTCGAATACGAGCGGCAGCGGAACAAGAAAGGCGACGAAGTGGGCGGGATCGTCCCGCACATTACGCTCAAGAGTATTGCCAACGACGAGCCACCCGAAGAAGAAGTGCTCGTGGATCGGCCTAACGAAGCGAAAAGCATCGTCCGCGTCAGCGGTACGTTCGTCGTCGAGGCGACAATCCCGACACCGGCAGATTTCGAAACCGATGGTGCGGGAGATTCTCGCGCGAGTTCGCCAGAAGAATTTCAAAGTCACATTGAGCGGATGCTGGAAGCGTTGCGACGCTCGCCGGTGTTGCGGTTGCCGAACAACCAGAGCGTGACGTTCAAGAATGTGCGACAACCAGCGAAGACGCTGAGCCTCAACGCGGAGGCAGAGATTGTAACAAAGACCATCGAGGATTTGGGCGAAGAAGCGGACAAGCAGAAATCACTGGAGATGAAAGCAGGGCCGTTGGCAGCGTTTGTCTTCGGACCTGAAAACGGCGCGGTCAGCGAGCAAATGGTGTTTCAAGCGGCCCGTGAAGCCTACGCGAAAAGTTATCAGCATCTCTACGTGATCGGCTTCGCAGCCGAAGACGCGGCGACCAAGCTGATTCAAAATTGTGAGGCGGTGGTCGGCATTCCTGCGACCTATGTGGCGGCGACCATGGACCTGCAAATGGCCGATCTGCTCAAGACCACACGCGCCAGCCAGATTTTCAGCGTGACCGGCGCGCCAGAGATCAAACTGCGCAAGATCGACAAGAAGTCTTCGGAAGGCGAAAAGCTGTATCAGGTGCAATTGTTAGGAATGGACGTCTTCGACGCCGTGACAATGGAGAACACGCATCGACGCGGGGATGACGTGCCGGCGTGGTTGTTGGACACGGACTACAACGAAATGGCGTTTTGCGTGTCGCAAGCGTTCTTCCCGCGCACAGCGGCATGGGACAACTTGAAGCGCGAGTTGCGCGGCGTGTATGCGGACAGTGTTTGGGAACATCTGGCCGGCACAACGAGCGAGCCGTTCGTCGCTGGCGAGCACAAGCAAATCGCGGTGAAGGTAATTGATGATCGCGGGAACGAATTGCTGGTGGTGAAGAAGCTGAGCGAGGCGGACAGCGTATGAGAATCAGCCACATCAAACTGGAAAACTGGAAAAATTTTCGTTCGGTGGATGCTGACCTCCCGGATCGCGTTTTTCTGGTTGGCCCAAATGCCTCCGGTAAGTCGAATTTTCTGGACGCATTTCGTTTTCTGCGAGATTTGGCACGGCCTGGCGGCGGGCTACAGAAAGCGTGCTGGGATCGCGATGGCGTTTCAAAAATCCGGTGCCTTGCCGCGCGCAAGTATCCCGACATCGTGCTAAGCGTCGATCTCGCGGAAGGAGCGCAGAAGCTATGGCGCTATGAAGTAGCGTTCAGCCAAGACAACAATCGCAAGCCCGTATTAAAGCGCGAGGTGGTTCACCGGGGAGATCAGCTTGTGCTAGAGCGGCCGGACAGAGAGGATGAAAAGGATCCAGTCCGAATGTCCCAGACCGCGCTGGAGCAGATCAATGCGAATGTCGCATTCCGTGATGTTGCGCGTTTTTTCGAAACGGTCCTTTACCTGCATCTCGTTCCGCAGATCATTCGCAACCCGAGCAGTCTATCGGAAGACGGAGGCGCGATGGATGCCTATGGGCATCGCTTCCTAGAACGCGTTGCCCAAACAACGGATAAAACCCGCAACTCTCGGCTGCGCAAAATTCAGAATGCATTGGAGGTAGCTGTTCCTCAACTGAAGGAATTGCGCTTGGAGAAAGATGTTCGAGGCGCCCCGCACTTAGTGGGGGTGTACGAACACTGGCGACCCAAAGGCGCAAAACAAAGCGAGGAACAATTTTCCGATGGGACATTGCGTTTGCTCGGGTTGCTATGGGCTTTGCAGGAGGGCGAAGGGCCGCTGTTGTTAGAAGAGCCAGAATTATCGCTGCATAGCGGAGTCGTGCGTCATCTCGCTCGGTTGATCTATCGTATGCAGAAGGCCAGAAAACGTCAGGTCCTCGTAAGCACACACAGCGTGGATCTGCTCTCGGATTCAGGAATTGGCGGCGAGGAAGTTTTGATGCTTAAACCCGGGGTTGAAGGCACTCAGGTAATTCCCTCGGTGCAAGTCAGCGAAATTCGCGCGTTGCTGCAATTTGGGATGTCGGTCGCGGATGCAGTTTTTCCCCATACCGAACCACAGCATGCAGATCAACTCGAATTGTTCAGCGTGTGAGTCCAATCACGGTAAGCCTGGCAGTGGAAGGCATGCTCGACGAAATAGTCCTACGCCAATTACTAAAGCAATCCGGCAAGGAATTTGGAGTTACCGCGTGCTACGGCCGGCGCGGAAAAGACCATCTTCGTCAGAATATTGTCCGGTTCAATCATGCGGCCGTTCACAAGCCATTTATTGTGCTAACCGATTTGGATGGCGAAGATTGCCCACCCGGGTTGATTGGGCGATGGCTACCGGACGGACAACACAGTAACTTAGCCTTACGTATCGCCGTTAGGGAGGTTGAATCGTGGCTATTAGCAGACGTGGCGCGGTTCGCAGATTTTCTGGGTGTGCGAGCGGATCGATTGCCAGAGTGGCCAGACATGACGCCGGATCCCAAGGCTTTCACGGTGAATCTAGCACAACGCTCGCGAAGGCGAGATATTCGAGATGACATCGTTCCGGCCTTTGGAACCACAGCACAAGTAGGCCGAAACTATGTTGGGCGGTTGATGGAATTCGCCACGACTTCCTGGCAGATTGACAAGACGGCCTGCCGACGTTCTCCAAGTCTGAACAAGGCCATGACAGCAGTTCAACGTTTTTCTCCTAAAGTCACAATGGAAGGCCAATGAGCTACGAAGTTCCGCAGCCGATTATTAACGGGCCGTATGATGAGCCGCAGTTGCACTATTTCATCGAGGAAGGGAAACCGTGCGAAAAACGCGAAGGACGCAGACCATCTGTTTATTACTACCGCCCGCCGCGCGGCGCGACAGGAACAGAGGCAGGCAGCGAGGTTGGGACAGCTGTCGAAATGAAGTTGGTTAACCTAATTCGCGAACGCGTGAAGGCCTGGCGCGAAGCGGGTTATCCCGGCGTAACACGCACGAGCGAGGAATTGTTGAACTGGTGGCGGCGCGATGGCCGGCAGTTTCCGCTGTTCTTTGCGCAACGTGAAGCGGCCGAAACGGTCGTCTTCTTAATGGAAGCCCGCACTGACTTTCGGCAAGGCTTGGAAA